>NZ_JBNGCJ010000619.1:0-6345 GCF_049974785.1 Vibrio genomosp. F10 str. 9ZD137 | reverse complement strand
TAGTCTTCAACGGTAATACATTGCTCAAAAGCGAGTGGGTGACGGTGTGTTTGTAATCGTTCTTTGGCTTCTTGACCCCAAAGTTGTTTAAAGCGACGATACGAATCGGTGACCTTTTGAGCCATTGGTGAATCAAGAATGATAGGAACCTTAATATCTATCTGGTGCGTATAAATGAGCCGTTCAATATCAAACAGCAATTCCTGGGTTCGACCTACGCTAAAAGCAGGGATCAGAATGACTCCACCATCGCTCAGGGAACGGTCGATAATGGCTTTAAGCCGCTCGGAGCGGGTACTGATGTCCTCATGCGTTGCGTTACCATATGTGGTTTCAATCAATAGGTGATCGGCACGTTGCGGGGAGACAGGGTCAGGTAAAAGAGGGGTATTGTTCGGCCCTAAGTCACCAGAAAACACAATGACCTCTTGGTTGGGTAGACGAACCTCTATATAGGCAGACCCAAGAATATGCCCAGCTTGCTGGAATCGAGCCATTAGCCCGTTGGGGTTTTCTTTCGTGATCGGGAACCATTGATTGTATTTTCGAGGGCTTAGCATACGACGCAGATGATTAAGTACCTGTTCGGTTTTTTTCTGTGTTAACCCCAGTTGCAGTTTTAAGCTGTCTTCAAGCATTAATGGCACTAGCTCTGCGGTCGCGTCACTGCAATAAATAGGCTTGCTAAATTGCGTAGCAAGTAACCAAGGCAAGCGGCCAATATGATCGATGTGAGAGTGGGTAAGTAGCAATGCGTCGAGGTGCTGAGTAGCAAACTCAATATCAAGTGGGCGTGTGTCAGCCCCTTGAAACAACCCGCAGTCGATAAGAATGGATTGTTCATTGGCTCTCAGTTCATGGCAAGAACCTGTAATGGTATTTTTGCCGCCGTGATGTATGATTTCCATAATCCACTCCCCAATTAACGCCATAATCAACGATTCATTACTGTGCCTCTGGAGCGATGTAAATACAAAGTTGGGTTCGATTAATGCGATGAAAAGGAGAATACATAACGAGTGTGTTACTTGATTGCATGGATTTTTTGAATAATGAGCGAGCTAAAATCCCAATGAATGAAACGCTAGTGCTCGTAGGTGGATATTTTAGAGCGCGATCCGCGCCAGATAGATAATGTTATAACCTTATCTTTCATCTTCGAAAATACGGGGATTCAACTTAATTCCACTTTTGCGTTATCACTACTGCACGCTTGAGATAACAGCGGAAGGGATTTGAAATCTAAAGGACCAGATTCTAGTTTTGCTTAGGGTCAAATAGCGCATGTTTTAGTACCTATGTTCAGTGAAAAACCGCTAAAACTAAGCATGAAAACGCAAAAAGCCCTACAAATCAACGGGTTGCATCCATCCTCAAGCGGCTGGCGTAAGTTGAACTTGATTTTTAACTGTCTGTTTCTCATTAAGTTGTATTGATTTGGTTTTTACTGGTGTACCTATTCCTTACGGTTACCCCCATTTTTCACCCAAATAGTGTGCACTTCCTCAGAATCTAATTCTCTCATCCATCTCAACGGAACAACTTCTGAGTTGTTTATGATGCAAAATACAATTTTAAAGTTGTTAGAGGGGGTTTTTACAACTAATATGTTGTTTATAGTGCCTTGTACAACTTTAAAGTTGTTAGGAGAGTGGTTGTGAAGAATATTGATGAAATTGCAGTGCTGCTTACCGAGCAACGTAAAAAGCTGGGTATCGAGCAAAAAGACATGTACATGCGAATCGGCATGAAGCAGCAGCAGTATCAGCGAATTGAAGCGGGTAGTGACGTAAAGCTATCAACCTTACTCAGAATTTTAGAAGGATTGGACTTAGAGCTCTCTATTTTACCTAAAGGCCAGAAAACCTTTCTTTCCTCGCCAGATAAAATGTCAGAACGTCAAAGCGATAGCACCCAAAGTTCAGATGGATTGCAAGATGATACTGATGATCTCGGCTTTTGGTTCGACATAGAGGGCAAATCATGACCAGGCAGGTAGAAAAGGTCGAGGGTCTTAATATCCAGTTGCATGGCATCGATGTAGCGGTTATTACACATTATGCTGGTGGAAAAAATATACTGACCTTTAATCCCGAATTTGTTGTGATGCGAGTTGAGAAGCGGCCTGTTTTTACATTGAGGCAACTGCGTGACCCTGGCTATTTAAGTAAACCTCAGATTCGGACCGATAAAATCCCGACTGTATTATCCAATCTGTTACCAGAGGGAGCATTGAGAGAGCTGACAGCCAAAGCGCTCCAATGCCACGTAAACAACGAATTTTCAATTCTTGCCTATTTGGGCTCTAACTTGCCAGGAGCACTAATCGCTAAGCCGATAAAAGCGGGTGATGTGCCCGATTGGGCGTTAGAGCAGCGATTATCGACAGAGCCTCAGCAAATCAATGTTAGACATGCTGATACCAAGTTTTCATTGGCAGGCGTACAAATGAAGTTTTCCTCGTCACATCTAGATGGCCGATACCATATCGATCAAGAGATTTCTGAGGACATGTGGATTATTAAAACCCCATCTACTGTTCACAAAGGTGTACCCGTCAATGAATATACCTGTATGAAGCTGGCTGAGGCGGCGGGGGCAGAGATACCTGAAATACGACTAATTGAACTGGAAGAGCTTGAGGGGTTACCCAGTATTAAATTACCGGATGAGCAATATGCTTATGGCATCAAGCGATTCGATCGTAGTGACCAAGGGCGTATCCATACTGAAGATTTTGCTCAAGTATTTGGCCTTTACCCTTCGGACAAATATCAACGGGTTAACTATGAACAACTAGGCAACGTGCTCTATCAATCTAGCTCTGAACGATTGAAAGACATTCAGCAGATGGCAAGAAGGTTATTGATTAACATCTTGCTAGGAAATGGCGATGCACACCTTAAAAACTGGACGTTGATTTATAGCGATGCTTACTCCCCGCGCTTATCGCCTCTTTATGACGTGGTATTCACCTCTCCGTATATAGAAAATGACAGCCTTGCGCTGAACATGGTAGGAACCAAACAGTGGTTTGAAATCACCATGAAGCACTTTGAAGAGTGGGCTGAGAAAGCCGGAGTACTGTGGGTTGCGGTTAAGCCACACCTGATTGATGTGATGAGCCTAGCCCGAAAAAACTGGCCCAATTTGCTGCAAGAGCTTCCTATGGAAGTTGAGCAAAAAGACGCACTAAAGAAACACTGGGGCAAGTTGAGTGATGACTTCAGAATTTCCCTGTAGACCTATAAAGAGAGTTAGATGAGCAAGTTACTTAAGCTGAAGAGATTTTTCACATTAGAGGAAGCGGGGAGGTAACTCAGCAGTGTACCTTTGGGTGTATCTAAAAAGCAAAGAAGCTGTAGAATGTAAAAAGACTTTGAAAGACGATAAGTCATTGATTTTGATTTGTTATAGGCACAAAAAAAGACGCCCTAGGACGTCTTTAAATGTTGAATTGGTGGAGCTGGCGGGAGTTGAACCCGCGTCCAAAAATCATTCATCATTGGTACTACATGCTTAGTCGATCTTTAAATTCACCAAGTACCTGCGAACCGACACGCTAGTAAATGACTATCCTGAATTAAATTTCGAACTTCATCTCTCAGGCGGGAGAATCCGATCTAGCTAGTTTGGGTTTGACTCTCTGTTATTCCCCGTCTTACAAGCGGAAGCTAGGGCAGAAAGGCTCTCAACAGGTTATTAAGCTGCTAGTGCGTAGTTTTCGTCGTTTGCGACTATTTTTTTGCGGCTTTTAACGTGGCCAACCGCCCCACGGCATGCACCTCAGACTTCAAAATTCTTGTCGAATCCTAAATCAGCCCCAAGTGTTCTTCGCATAGTACCAGAAAAGCATTGGCTGTCTAGCACTGTGCGTTTAAGTGCTCAAGATTAACGCAAATTACTCTTCATAATCCGTGCTTTATCGCGAGCCCAGTCTTTTTCTTTCATATCAGTACGTTTATCGTGCAGTTTCTTACCTTTCGCAACACCGATCTTTAGCTTCACCCAAGAGCGAGACCAATAGAGTGCGGTAGCGACCAGTGTCATGCCTTCACGGTTGATGCGACCAATAAGGTTATCAAGTTCTTTACGAGAGAGAAGTAGCTTACGTATACGAGTTGGATTAGCAACAACGTGAGTAGAAGCCTGAGTTAATGGTGTGATTGTCATACCACTTACAAACGCTTCACCGTCACGAATATAGACATAGCTTTCTGCAATGTTGGTTTTACCTTCACGCAGAGATTTTACTTCCCAGCCTTGTAGCTCCAAGCCGGCTTCAATTTCATCATCAATGAAATATTCGTGGCGAGCTTTTTTGTTAAGAGCGATGGTATTGCTACCCGCTTTATTCTTTGATTTCTTTGCCATAGTGCCTGCATTATACGGCTTGGATTTCGGTTAGGAAATCCTTTATTTGCTCTAAGAGAGAATAAACGTAGAATTACAGTAATGAATGATTATGTAAAGCAGTACCGGAGTTAACATGAAACAAGTGAGTCGTTCAGCATTGGTCTCTTTCAGTGCTGATCAGATGTACGCATTGGTTAATGATGTTGCCAGCTATCCAGAGTTTTTGCCGGGGTGTTCAGGCGCGAAGGTGATTGAATCTTCTCAAGTGAGCATGGTGGCGTCTGTTGATGTGTCTAAAGCCGGAATCAGTAAAACGTTCACCACATCAAATCAGCTAACTGATGGTCAATCTATCATAATGAGCCTGGTTGATGGCCCTTTTCGTTCGCTAACGGGTGGGTGGCATTTTACCCCTCTGGATGATTGCGCCTGTAAGGTCGAACTTAAATTAGAATTTGAATTCTCGAGCAAAATGGTTGAATTGGCTTTTGGTAAAATTTTTAGCGATTTAACCAACAATATGGTGAGTTCGTTTACCAAGCGAGCAAAACAGGTGTATGGGTGTTATGAGTATTGAATCTGAGATGATCCACGTTGAAGTGGTTTATGCTCTGCCTCAGGAGCAGAGAGTTTTTACACTTGTGGTCAATAAGTCATTAAGTGTGGAAGAGATCATTGTTCAATCTGGTGTATTGTCACTTTACCCTGAGATTGATTTGAAAAAAAATAAGGTGGGCGTTTTTAGCCGTAATGTGAAGCTTGATGCGACCGTGCAGGACAAAGACCGTATCGAAATCTATCGGCCCTTACTTGCTGATCCAAAAGAAATTCGCCGTAAAAGAGCGGAACAAGCCAAACTAGAAAAGAGCAAATAACGACGAAAGTTACCGATAGAGTATGAGTAACGATAGTCATATTTTTTCAGTAAGGTATTGAGGCGTTATCTAGTGGGGTCTGAGTTTGATGCAAAAAAATGGCTCGTATTTGTACGAGCCATTTTTATATTGTTTAGATATAAATCATTAGTAGACATTACAATCTAGTTGATACTTTCGAAAAACTGCTCACTAGCTGGGTAGTCGCCAACAATATCAACAAGTGTTCCTGATGGATCAAAATTGACCACGAGGTTTTGTTGAACAGGATCTTTGTGGCCTTCAGTCAAATGGTAGATGTAGTACCAAGTGTCTGGGTAACCATTTTCAATCAACATCGGTGAGCCCATCACATAGCGTACCTGCTCTTTTGTCATACCAAACTTGAGTTGGTCTACGGACTCTTGTTCTACGTAATTGCCTTGGTTAATGTCAATTCGATAAACAAGTCTTTCTAGTACTGAACAACCCGTTAGCATTGTCATAGCTAGGGGGACGATGACTAACCATTTTTTAAACTGCATATTTTCTTTCTTTGCAAATGAACATTAAACTGCGGTGATAATAAACAACCTCGGCACAGAAGTAAAAAACTCCTTTTCCTACGAACTGTTTCAGACCGCGAATTTAGAGATAGGTTGCAAAGAATGCTCAAATGAGGTTGAAAAAGGAACTTTTTGAGCCTGCGAATTAAGCGTTTTCAATCACTATGCCGCTATTAGCAATTCTTTGGCATTCGCTAAAGTCGATTGGGTAATCGCGCTACCACCTAGTAGTCTTGCCAACTCAGCAATTCGTTCATCGCCATTAAGTTGGTGCATTTTCGTTTCTGTTTTCCCTGATTTGGTTGCTTTCGCCACAAACAATTGTTGATGACCGCACCCTGCAACCTGCGGAAGATGGGTTACACACAGAACCTGGGTAGATTGACCTAATGTTCTTAGCATTCTTCCGACAACCGCCGCCGTTGGGCCACTGATCCCGACATCCACTTCATCGAAAATCAAGCTTGGCGTCTCTACTTTTTGTGCTGTGATGACCTGAATCGCAAGAGAGATTCGTGATAGTTCGCCACCTGATGCAACTTTGGCTATTGGCTGTAACGGTTGGCCGG
>NZ_JBNGCJ010000618.1:0-356 GCF_049974785.1 Vibrio genomosp. F10 str. 9ZD137 | reverse complement strand
GTTGTGCACGATATCGAAGTCGTGACCGTAAGTCACAACGAATAGGTCGATCATCTGCTTGAACAAGTCTGTTTCAATCAGTGTCTTTTGTTCGTCAGAAAGCGTGTGGAATACACAAGAGTATGCACAAGACGCGTAAAGCATCCACATGTTTTCGTTTAGCGTTTGGTGGAAGATTTTACCTGGAGGGTTAGTATCTTTACTGACGTTGCTCTCAAGAGTTGGGTACACCTTAGCGTATGCCGTTAGCATCTCTACGATGTAATCGCGATACTTCTGATCTTCTGTGATAAGGAACAGGCGACCCGCAATATCCATGTGAATGTAGTTTTGTTTGTGACGGTTGTGCTCGTAAC
>NZ_JBNGCJ010000617.1:0-1956 GCF_049974785.1 Vibrio genomosp. F10 str. 9ZD137 | reverse complement strand
GCCGCCGCACCGCCTCCACTACTTCCTCCAACCGTGTACTCATGATTCCATGGGTTTTTGCAAAAACCGCGAATCGAGTTATTAGTTTGAAAATCCATGGCCAAAGGAGGAAGGCTAGTTTTGCCCAGTAAATTCGCGCCTTGGGCAAACAGCTTTTCTACGATAGGCGCAGTGAAATCACTGCATGTTATTTTATTGAGGCCGAAGCTACAAGGTAGGGCATTTATGTGAAATTGGTCTTTAAAACTGATGGGCAAACCTGCGAGTAACTCGGTGTTATCTAATGCAGCAGTTTGGTCTTGATAAATAAAAGCACCTATTTCGTCATCAAGCATGGAAATTCGGCTTAGTAAGTGTGTCTTGACTTCTTGAGCGGTGATATTTCCTTTCTTCAGGGCTTCGCAAGCTTCAATAGCTGCCATATGGTGAATGGTCATAGATAGTTCCTTATGTATTATCTAGGACCTATTGCACCAGCATACGCTCTTTTTGGCTGTTCAATCTCTGCTATCTTTTATCGGTATATAAATGTGTGTTATCCAACTTTCTGGGGGCGTATTATCAGGAGAGGTCAGATACAGTTCGAAAGGAAGAGTCTCTCTGAGCTCATAGCCTGAGCTTGGTAGCCAAGAACGAAAAGCATGATTCCACGTCTGATAGAGGTAATCGTAATGACCGACATGTTCAAATATGGCCCATAATCCCTGACTAATTTGGCTTGAATGCGGTGTATGCAAATGGTCTTTCGGTTCATAAAAAAGTGCGCCGTAAAGGACGAGAGCATGTTCATCGTTAAGATTTTGTGGGCTAGAGGGGAAAGCACTCGCTAAACCGTGCAGTAGAGGCTCTTGACCTAATCGATAGAACTCCTTAGAAACAGCTGGCAGAACTTGACTCAGAAACGTTCCATTTATCGTTCCTAACGTTGTGCTGTAATGATAAAACAAGGTTGGTAAAGTTTTAAGTTTAATCTTTGGCGCTAAATTCTTTGCGGCAATGGTTTTTAGGAAAGGCCGTGACTCGTCCAACCCTATTCTAACGTGTTCAGGGTGTGAGCGAAACTCACTCGGGCTAACGTGAAAATGTTGTCGAAATGCTCGAGAAAAAGCACTATGAGTTTCGAAGCCTGATTTCAATGCAATCTCGATAATCCCCAAGTTAGGTTGTTCTGATAAGGTTTTTGCAGCCAGCTCTAAACGACGGTGTAACAGATACTGGCTGACAGATTCACCTAAATAGGCACTAAATAGCCGTTGGAAATGAAAGATTGATAACGTCGCATGCTGCGCTATTTGATCTGCCGAAATCTTCTCCTCTATATTCTGTTCAATAAACAGTAGGGCTTTCTCTAGTTTTTTTCGGGTTCTATCACTCATATTGCCTTCAATCAGAATAATACGTGGAAAACAGTGCGACTTATTAATTCTCATTCTACTCGGTCGACTCGAATTTGACGAAATCATTTATGATTGGAACAAGCTCACCCAGTGAGCCTGTCTTTGGCTGGTGTGTAAATAGGGTCTTTGATTGGCATTCAGAGTTTTGGCTTGGCGCAAACTTTACCTTGCTGAGAACAGATCGAACTATCACGGCAGTTCATGCTGATTTTCTTTTAGTGCGACATAAGGCGCTACGAGTTGGTGAATGTTAACCTTGGCTTCAATTCTCGCGGCAAGTAAGTACATTCCGGCAATTTTTCGGTGTAAGAAAATGGCATCGGCTGGAGGGGTATGCCAGTAGTCTTGCTCCATGCTTAAGATGGTACCGGCTTCTCGTAATCGTTGAGATAATTCACTTGTTTTAAAATCGTATAGCTCGTCGATTAACATCGGTTCACACGCCATTTTAACCAGATCGAGAACCGCTTTGCGTTGAGTGGGTTCAATGCTTTCGCTGAAAAAACCTATTTGTTCGAGCGCCTTATTCAAGCCGTCTTCATCGTAGATCGGAAGAGCG
>NZ_JBNGCJ010000616.1:0-4793 GCF_049974785.1 Vibrio genomosp. F10 str. 9ZD137 | reverse complement strand
CCGCTCTTCCGATCTGATTGCAAATAAGCTTTGTGCTCTGATGATTTTAGCTGCTGATAAGCAAGGTATATCATCCCAATCGTTAATAGCATGATGCACGGTCTGAGGGTGCGTAAAAGAATTTTGGGTAAAGCCATGTCGTTAAGCCAGTTAGTGTCATAATTTTATTTTTATGACGCCATAGTAGAGTGAATGGCCATGCATATCAATAACTAATAATCTAGTGCTTATGGTTAAAAGTGAGCGGTGAATGTAAGTCACTGCTCACACTTTTGTTATTTTTTTGTGAGATGGAAGATGGCAAGTGATGTAGGAGCGAGAAGGACTTGTTTTTCATCAATCGTTTTGTGCAATTCATGGGAATCGGTATTACAAATCATTTTCCATTGCTGATGGTGAGCGTTTGGTAAGCTAAATCGGGCCGGCGCATTAGTTTGATTGATGCAATACAGCATTTCATTACCGGATTTCCCTATTCCTAAGTGCAACGCTACTGAGCTTAAGTTGTTCCAATCGTCATGCTCCATATAAGAGCCATCAATACGACGCCAAAAAATACGGTTGTCGTTACGTGTTTCCCCGCTGAACGCATGAATAAAGGGAACCATATAGGTTTTCCTTGCTTTAACCATGTCAGCAACCCAAGACTGGAACCGTGCTTTGGTGTCTTGCTCTTGCCAATTTAACCAACTGATGTTGTTGTCTTGGCAATAAGCGTTATTGTTACCTTGTTGACTGTGAGAAAGCAGATCGGCGGTGAGTACATGCGGAATACCAAACGCGAACAATAAGCTCGCCATGAAGTTGCGTTTTTGCTTTTCACGCAGTTCGATGATTGCTTTATTCTCGGTTGGGCCTTCTGTCCCGTAGTTGTCTGAACGATTATCTCCGTGCCCGTCTCGGTTTTTTTCCCCATTGGCCTCGTTATGTTTGTGCTTATACGAGACTAGATCTTGCATGGTGAAGCCATCGTGGTAAGTGATGTAATTCACCGTCATATTCAATGGCCAATTTGATGCACTGTAGAGATCCCGTGAACCCATAAGACGAGTAGCAAATTCTTTTAAATAGCCTTTATCGCCACGCCAAAAGCTACGGGTTATATCACGCAGGCGATCATTACATTCATTCCAGCCTAATGGGAAGTTACCCACTTGATACCCGTTAGGGCCAATATCCCAAGGCTCTGCGATCAGTTTAACTTGCTTTAAAATGGGGTCTTGGGCAACCGCTTTAAAGAAGGCAGCTTGATTATTGAAATGTTCGCCTTCACGTCCAAGCGTTGCTGCTAAATCGAATCGGAACCCATCAATGTGGTATTCAGAAACCCAGTATCGCAATGTATCCATGACAAGGTTTAAAGATGCTTGATGATTCACATCGACCGTATTACCACAGCCTGTGTAGTTCGCAAAGTGTGGCCCATGCTTAAGATAATAATGGGAATCGAGAGCTTTTAAATTAAAGACAGGGCCGTCTTCTCCCGCTTCTGCGGTGTGGTTGTACACCACATCTAAAATGACTTCAATGCCCTCTTTATGCAGTTCCCTCACCATGGTCTTTAGTTCAGTGACTGCATCTACATCCCCATATCTAGGGTCTGGTGCCATGAACAAATAAGGGTTATATCCCCAGTAGTTGCTTTTGCCCATGTTCAGCAAGTGTGGCTCGTGCATGCATGCTGCAATAGGCAATAGCTGAATGGTATTGATGGATTGTTTTCGATAAAAATCCAGCATCTCTTCTTGAACCAAACCTAAATATTTACCTTGTTTCTCTGCGGGCAAATGAGAGTTGAGCTTGGTGACGCCCTTAATATGCGTTTCAAAAATAACTGTTTCTTCTCGGGGAATTCTAGGCGGTGCAGTGCCTTGCCAGTCAAATTCATCATTAGTGACCAAGCATTTTGGTAGTGAGAAACTTGTTGTCGAATCAAATGGGGGGTGATAGTGAAGTGGCCCATCAATGGCTTTTGCGTAGGGGTCAGAAAGTAGGTGAGGCGCGTTATCTACCTCTATGAGATACCCATATTTTTGTCTGGCCTGAATGCCTTCAATGAAGATATGTTTGATACCTGCATCGTTATTGTGAATCGGGTGAACCTGTTGATTGCCTGCATCATCAAAAAGAACCAAAGCTATGCTGTCTTGATCAGGAGCATAAATTGAAAAGTTGCACCCACATTGGCTGAGTGTCGCCCCTAAAGGGTATGGCTGAGAGCTTGTGCCTATCATTATGGTAACTATATTTTTGTTTTTATTTAGGAGTCCTTAGTAAAAGACTTTGCTCTACATTGGTCAAGCGCCTTAGTAATAATATTTGAATGTAATTTTATTTCAGTTTTTTTGCGATACGATTAAAAAATTTGAGCTTGAACTCATTTTGATCTGTGAAAGTGGGTACTAATTGGTCGTGCTCCCCCTTAGTTATGTGATCCACCTCTGTTAAATCACTTATCACGTGTTTTCTCCTCCTTACTCATCCCCCCTAAATAAATCAAAGGTGGAGGACGCAGCCTTCCTACTCCCTAGGTAATCTAGCCACAGTTGAAACGAGAGGGGACTGACTCAGTCCCGCTTTACTTTTTCTTGGTGTCGCCCATTTCTGCCTTTATGAGCGTTGTTGAGAAAATGATAAAAATAAAAACCCTAAATGGAGTTAATAATGAAAAAAGTAAGTTTAATTGCTGCTGCAGTGGCTGCGTCTCTAAGTGCTGGTGCGTTTGCGGCGGCTGTTGATTTCCACGGTTATGCTCGTGGTGGTGTAGGCCTGAGTGGGGAAGGTTCACACGTAACATATGAAAAGAACAGAGTAGGCCGTTTAGGTAATGAAGATGATTTGTACGCAGAGATTGGTTTAAACGCTGAACTGTACAACCAAAACGATGTAACGTTCAAACTTGAGTCTTTGGTTGCTTACGGTCAAGCAGGTAATAACAACTGGGAAGGTAATGCTAACGCTCTACGTGTAATGAATGTTCAAGCACAAGGTTTATTCAGCGATAAAGAAGCGGTTCTTTGGGCTGGTCAGCGTTACTACCAACGTAAAGATATCCACATCACTGATTTCTACTTCCTAGATACATCTGGCGGTGCTGGTGGTGGTATCGAAAATATCTCTTTGGGTGGTGGTAAGCTTTCTCTTGCTGTTATGCACGATGATGGCTCTCAAAAAGTTGATGATGGTGTTGAAAGTGCTTTAACTAAAGCTGGTTCGACAGCTTGGAATGCATGTAACGGTGATAAAGCGTGTGAGCTAGGTGTTGAAGGTGATGCTACCAATTATGAAACTGTTTCAAAAACAAAAGATGAAACTGTTTCAGGTTACACATTCGATATGCGTTACGCTGGCATCGACCTTTGGGAAGGTGCTAACTTAGAGCTTGCGCTTGCTTACGATTTTGCTTCTGAAGCGAAAAACCAAACAGTTGCTGCCGATAACGGTGTGCTTCTAACTGCAGTTATAGGTCAAGGAATTGAGAACGGTTTCAATCAAACGGTTCTTCAATACGGTACAGCGGCTTATGGTCACCAGATGGCGACTTACGGTGGTGGCGGTTGGTATAACCGTGCTGATAACAATAATGATGCAGATGGTTTCCGTATCATCAACTGGGGCGTGAAAGGCTTCGGGGATTCTTGGGAAGTGGGTCACACTGTGATGTTTGCTCAAGCATCAGATACAAAAGATGGTGACATTACAGCGTACAATGCCGTTGTTCGCCCTGTGTATAAGTGGGATGACCATATGAAGACTGTTTTCGAAGCGGGTTACTTTGCTGATGAAACGAAGAAAGATGGCTCAACAACAGATGCGTCTGGTTCTAAATTAACCATCGCACAAGCTTGGTCTGCTGGTTCTAGCTTCTGGGCTCGCCCTGAAATCCGTGTATACGGTTCATACTTCATGGATCACGAAGCAGATAGCTTTGCAAACAAGACTGACGACACTGAATTCAGTGTTGGTATCCAAATGGAAGCTTGGTGGTAAGAATTACGAAGTCCTATTTAAATAGTCCATATTTAAGTAAGTAAAAAATCAAGCCGGCTTAAGTGTCGGCTTTCATCGTTGTAAAAAGAGGTTCAAATGAAACGACTCGTTCTAGGTTGCGCTATTAGCATGGCATTATTGGGATGTACGGCAACAGAAACAGTTGTGTTCGATGCCGAAAATGTACAGCAGGTAGCAGAAAGTTACGGCCAGGTAAATTGGGCGAACATTGAACCAACAAAGCACATTAATTTTACAATTAAAGAATCTAATCAAAAATTTACTTTCTCAAACGGTCAGAGCTATATCGCTGCTTTTGATATTAATACTAAAGGGAAAGAGCTTGATTTAGAGCTTATTAGTCATTTTAAAAAAACCGTTTTCTATCCAAACGCTGTGTTATTGAATGAACAAAATCAAATTATTAAAACATTTGAAACCAGTGATTTTGAATATAAGCATGCTTACGGCATGCAGGGGGATCGTTTAGTCTCGAAAGTCACGATTCAGCCTGTTGGTAAGCAACGTGTTAAGTTACTTATTTACACAACACCTGAGTTAATTAAAGGCGAGACTGAAGTGCTTCACCCAGTTAAGCTTGATGCTATTGCTCGCGGTAATTATCCACCAGATGTTCCGAACCCAATGATCCCTCATTCAGCTTTTGGTGAGTTGAGCGTAATAGCTTCAGTGGATGATGCTTTAGTGCTTGAGGAACCGATTACGGTCGGAAGTTCGGATACTGCCCAAGAAAAATTTAAAGCTGATCTTGCTGAACAACAGAATCAAGATCGGAAGAGCGG
>NZ_JBNGCJ010000615.1:0-4237 GCF_049974785.1 Vibrio genomosp. F10 str. 9ZD137 | reverse complement strand
TTGGAGGCTCGTGAACTCGCACTATCTACGCGTAAGATCATTCGCGAAAATTTAGCATGGTCTCTTGGGTACAATGTGTTGATTCTGCCGTTAGCGGTGGCCGGGTTAGTTGCACCTTACATTGCTGTGCTTGGAATGTCCGGAAGTTCAATCATCGTAGTATCCAATTCATTGCGCTTACTAAAAGAGCATAAGAAATAATGGAAAGTTTGTATTTGCTTATCCCTATCGCCATCGTCCTTGTTTGTATTGCCGTGGCGGTTTTTCTTTGGGCTGTGAAAAGTGATCAGTTTGAAGATCTAGAAAGACAGGGTCACAATATTTTGTTTGATGATGATAAGTCAGAAAACGACAAAAAAATTCGAGACAAAACCCCAAGTAAGGGTGAGAAATAATGTCTATCGACTGGATTGGCGCCTTCTTTATTGGTCTCGTTGGTGCGGGTCATTGCATGGGCATGTGTGGTGGTCTAGCCTCTGCGCTTAGTATTGGTCAGCAGAGGCCTTCAGCTGTCATTCCCTTGTATTATAATATCGGTAGATTATTGAGCTACTCGGTTATTGGTGCGCTCATTGGTAGTGCTGTTTCTTCCTTGGTTGAGTTTAGCCAGCTTAACCAGGCCCTCGCTTGGTTACGACTTGTTGCTGCTCTATTCATGATTATACTCGCGTTGTATGTGGGTCGATGGTGGTTTGGATTGTTGGCCTTTGAGAAGTTAGGGCAACACTTTTGGAAGTACATATCACCTCTTGGTAAATCTTTATTACCGTTAAAAAAACCACTTCATGCTCTGCCCTTTGGATTTGTCTGGGGGTGGTTACCCTGTGGTCTAGTTTACTCTATGTTGACATGGGCAGCGGTGTCCGGCAGCGCAATGAACGGTGCATTAATCATGCTTTGTTTTGGGCTCGGAACATTGCCTGCCATGCTCTTAATTGGTTACAGCGCAAGTCACTTGAAAAGAATACAACAATCGACATTATTTCGTAGCGTTGGAGCCGGGCTTATTCTCGGTTATGGCGTGTACACGGGTTATGGCGCATTAATGATTTTATCATTTAGTTTTTAAGCGTGTGATTTAGTTTGTTTTTTTTAACTACCCTTTAATGTTAAGCGGTGGTAAAATATTGATGTATATCAAATTGTGAAAGGTTGTTATGATTTCTGAAAAGCCAGCTACAAAGCGCATTCAATCTGGCGGTTGTGCTATCCACTGTCAAGATTGCAGTATTAGCCAGCTGTGTATTCCATTTACACTGAGCGAATCAGAGCTTGATCAGCTCGACCAAATCATCGAACGGAAAAAGCCTATCCAAAAAGGACAGGAACTTTTTAAAGCCGGTGACGAGTTGAAGTCTTTGTATGCTATTCGTTCTGGAACGATAAAGAGTTATACAATTACAGAGCAAGGTGATGAACAAATTACAGCGTTTCATTTGGCGGGTGATTTAGTGGGTTTTGATGCCATTACTGATGATTGCCATCCAAGCTTTGCTCAGGCACTTGAAACCTCAATGGTGTGTGAAATCCCTTACGATATCCTTGATGACCTTTCCGGGAAAATGCCAAAGCTTCGCCAACAAATCATGCGTTTGATGAGCAATGAGATTAAAGGCGATCAAGAAATGATTCTTCTGCTCTCAAAGAAGAACGCAGAAGAAAGGTTAGCCGCTTTTTTATACAACCTATCTACCCGCTTTTCACAACGTGGATTTAGCCCAAGAGAGTTCCGACTAACCATGACTCGCGGTGATATCGGTAACTACTTAGGTTTAACCGTTGAAACAATTAGTCGTCTATTGGGCCGTTTTCAGAAGGCTGATATTTTAAGTGTTAAAGGCAAATACATTACTATTGTTGATCACGATGCACTAATGAAGCTTGCTGGCGTAACAACAGAATAGTAAGTAACTTCAATGACGTAGCTAATTGATGAGCTGCGTCATACTTCCACAACCTTTCCTCTTTTTTTCTCATACCTCTCCTCATATCTGCGCTACATTAGTTATATAGTCGAAAACAAATTAGGGTGTCCGTATGAGTATCTACAATAAGATTTTGGTGGTTGCCGACATCAATAACGACCAGCAACCAGCGCTAGCAAGAGCCATACAGCTGGCTTCAAAAAGTACCTCTACAAGCCACGTTATGTTTTTCTTATCTATCTATGATTTTTCATACGATATGACGTCTATGCTCTCATCTGACGAACGCGATGCAATGAGAAAAGGCGTCATCCATCAACGTGAACAGTGGATGAAAAAAGTGGCTGAGCCTTATCTTGAAAACGATATTGAATTTGAGATTAAAGTGGTGTGGCATAACCGACCTTATGAAGCGATCATTGCGGAAGTATTTGCTGGCTCTCATGATATCCTTATTAAAGGAACGCGAACGCACGATATTCTTGAATCTGTTATTTTCACGCCAACCGACTGGCACTTACTAAGAAAATGCCCTTCCCCTGTGTTGCTGGTTAAAAATGAGTTTTGGCCTGATGACGCGAATATTATCGCCTCAGTTCATGTAGGGTCCGAAAATGAAGCGCATAGTGATCTCAATGACAGAATGGTTAAGCAACTTCAAAATCTTTCTGAGCGACTCAATACGAATTCTTACCTTGTTAATGCCTACCCGATCACGCCCGCAAACATTACCATCGAATTGCCAGAGTTTGATCCAAGTACTTACACCGATGCGGTGCGAGGCCATCACTTAACCTCAATGAAAGCACTGCGACAAAAACATGGTATGGATGAAGAACAAACGATTGTCGAACAAGGACTACCTGAAGACATCATTCCAGAGGTCGCTAATAGGCTAAATGCTGCCATGGTTATTTTAGGGACTACGGGCAGAACAGGCTTGTCGGCTGTTTTTATCGGCAATACCGCGGAGCATGTTATTGATAAGATCAATTGCGATGTGCTTGCGTTGAAACCCCATGGCTACATCAGCCCTCTTGACCCACAAACATCGATCTAAACTGAGTTTATTTCTGACAAAGAGTAGATTGACTAACAACGCCTTCTGATTTTGCAAAGTGACAAATGGCATAATCTGCAAGGCGTTTTTCTTGGTTGATTCAATCAGAATTACTAGCATCTATCCAATTTATCCGTATCATACGCACTTCATTTTGGTTTTGAGATTTTACAGCAGATGCCTGAACAGACCCAAGAGCTTACACCAGCTCAGAGAAACAACTTCAATAAATTACAAAAACGTATTCGCCGAAATACAGGTCAGGCCATTGCTGACTTTAATATGATTGAAGATGGCGACCGAATCATGGTTTGCCTATCAGGCGGGAAAGACAGCTTTACTATGCTCGATATTTTGATGAGCTTAAAAAAAAGCGCCCCTGTTAATTTTGAGCTGATTGCTGTTAATTTAGACCAAAAACAACCCGGTTTTCCTGGCCATATTCTTCCTGAGTATTTAGAAAATCTGGGTGTAGAGTATAAAATTGTTGAAGAAGATACCTACTCCATTGTTAAAGATAAAGTACCAGAGGGCAAAACGACATGTTCTCTCTGCTCTCGCCTTCGTCGTGGTATTTTGTATAAAACGGCAAAAGAGTTAGGGGCAACCAAGATAGCACTAGGCCACCATAGAGATGACATCATCGAAACGCTATTTTTGAACATGTTTCACGGTGGTAAATTGAAATCCATGCCTCCAAAGCTGGTTTCAGACAACGGTGAGCATGTCGTTATTCGCCCATTAGCGTACTGTCGAGAAAAGGATATTATCAAGTACTCAATGATGTGTGATTACCCAATCATACCGTGTAATTTGTGTGGCTCTCAGCCTAATTTGCAACGTCAGAATATTAAACAGATGCTCAATGCCTGGGATAAGCAGTTCCCTGGTAGAATTGAAACCATGTTCACCGCTATGCAAAATGTCGTTCCTAGCCATCTTGCTGATCATCAACTGTTTGATTTCAAATCTATCGACCGAGATTCAGGGGTTATTAATGGTGGTGACATCGGTTTTGACAAGCCTGAGATCCCAAGTATGGCCTTGGAAGACAGCGATATTGTCACTGAATTTGATCCAAGCCTAGCGCTTAAAGTCACCAATATTTAAATGACTAAGTGATACAGATAAAAAAATAGCGGCTATTTAGCCGCTATTTTTTTAATCAGAAACGAATTTTATCAGCAGTTCGTATCTTTTAGACACCGGTTATTTGAAAATGAACATTATTTGGAGATCGGAAGAGAGGTTC
>NZ_JBNGCJ010000614.1:0-3580 GCF_049974785.1 Vibrio genomosp. F10 str. 9ZD137 | reverse complement strand
TTGGCGTACACCAAAGGGGGATCAAAACTCATGACCTTAACCGGCGTCGGCGTGCGAGGCGGGTTACTTATCTATTTAGGGGCCGTGGGATTAATCGGTCAAATCAATCGAACCGAAGTATGGGCCAGTAGCACCGACCAAGGGTATATCTCGTTTGCGGTCATTGGTGTGACAGTATTGGTGTATGCCTACCTAGCGAAAATCAACAAACGTTGGTTAGCCATTCCATTGTGCTCTGCACTGGCGGGGATCGTTGCTTACGCTTTGGGTGCTGATTTTGCGTTTACCACTGAACCGGGCCTGCCAAACTTTAGTCCGTTTTACTGGTGGGGTGAAGACACTGGCTGGAAAATGGGATGGCCGAATTTACAGCATTTTATTGCGGTTATTCCTTTCGCGCTATTAGCCGTTGCTATGTGGTCACCTGACTACCTTGGTCACCGAGTATTCCAAGAGCTCAACTACCCGAAAGAAGCCAAGGGTGTATTGATGGATGTTGATGACACCATGGTTGTTGCGTCTGTTCGACAAGGTGTGGGTGCGATTTTAGGTGGTGGTAACCTAGCATCGTCTTGGGGGACTTATATGATCCCAGCGGCCATTGCAAAACGCCCTATCCCTGGTGGCGCGGTGCTTACCGGTATTATGTGTGTGCTTGCTTCTGTCATCGGTTACCCGATGGATCTCGCCATGTGGGAACCGGTTCTGCGTGTTGCACTGATTGTGGGGGTTTTCCTCCCTCTATTAGAGGCGGGAATGCAAATGGTTCATAAGCATAAAGATTCGTTAAGTGCTGGGATATGTATCTTTGCCTGTGCTTTTGTGAATCCAGTGTTTGGTTGGGCAACCACCATGCTGCTCGATAACATGGGTCTTATTGGCGATCATGAACGTGCAAAAACGCTATCAAAGAAAGACAAGTACATCATTCCTGGAGTGGCCTTTGTAATTTGTGTTGGTTCACTCGCGGCCGTTGGGCAACTGCCGGGTATTCCAGCACTGATCGGTAACTAGTTTTTACGCCTCTTTTTTAAACGTTCTTTTTAAACAATCTCAGCGACAACGGAATGGCTATTCGGTTGTCGTTAGGGTTGCCTGTTTAGATAAAAGAGTAATGATAAAAACATCAAAAACTTACTGATCCTATTTTCAGGGCAAATTTTCAGGGCAAAGCGCTTTATTCAATACGTTAAACACATGCTTATCGAGTGCTTTGCCCAATATGAATAACGAAATGCTAGAGGACGAATCTATCTTATTTCCGACACTTTCATTCATCGCGGCTTCTGTTTTAGTCATCATCGGTGCTCAGGTTGTCAGTCTCAGTGGCAGCCATGTAGCGATACTTGCTTTAATCATTCCCGCATTGTGGGTACTCCCTCAGCGAGGCATTGCTGGGCTTCTTCTACTCACCGCTTTAACCCTTTATGGGCTCACTTTACCTTACCAATCGATTGCGCTATCTGTCTCCTCTTGGGTGATATTTCCACTCATGATGGTGGCATTTTCGAGACGCTCAGGAACCATCTCGAAAGTCACGAGCTTACTCATACTCGTCTCGCTACAAACCGGCCTCATGATCACGCAAATGAGTAATGAGCTCGATGGCAACGCAGCCATGACCATCATTCAAACATTCGCGGTTATGCTAGCGTGGTTTGCAACCAAACACAGTAAGATGTCGCAGCAATTTCCCTGGTGGAGCCTCGGTATCTTCGCGCCTTTATGGGTTGCACAACTGCCTTACGCTATAGCACTCACGTTTTGCTTTTCTATCGCAATAGCGGTTATTGGACACCTGTTTGCGATTAAGAAGTATCAGTGGGGTACTCTTCTCGGCTGGGCTCTTCCCACCGTAGCATTTTCCGCCTTAATGCTCACCCCAACAGCAAACGTGCCCAATTCGGTTTTTGTCGTTTGGCTATGTTTATTAGGGACAGCGTGGAGTACCGATTACGTATTAAGAGTGATCGAGAGCAAGAAACAAAAGCAATGAACGGATAACTGGGCAGTAAAATAGCTAAAAAAGGGATAAATAGAGGCCAAACAAATAAAAGCCGGTAAGAAAGAAGCGGATAAGTTATTAGGGCGTGTTACTCATTAACTGACGACTTATTGCACTATCTTCTAATACTAGTAATGTCTTGTGGTGATGAGTCGACTTCCTATTACCCAACTGTCATTACTAGCGATCTATCATTACCATTGATCTATTATTAAAAGCCGTCGCTTTACCTAATGCATGAGGCATACATGACCACTTACCTGAACGCCGATTTCCAGCAACGAATCATCATTCGACCAGAAGACTACCAATGGGTCGACTCACCGATGCCCGGTGTCGAGCGAATGATGTTAGATAGAATTGGAGACGAAGTTGCAAGAGCCACTTCCATTGTACGTTATGCGCCTTTTAGTGAGTTTTCACCCCACCTACATTCTGGTGGCGAAGAATTTTTAGTATTAGACGGTATCTTTTCCGATGAGCATCAGGATTACGGGCAAGGTTGCTATGTACGAAATCCCATCGGTACTTCCCACCAACCGCGCATTGGCAAAGAGGGTGCGACGATTTTCGTCAAACTTCACCAATTTGACCAAGCAGACGCAGAGCAAAAAGTCATAGATACGCATGTTCAGCCGTGGCGACAAGGCCTTGTTGATGGGCTCACCGTGATGCCATTGCATGAGTTTGAAGGGGAGCATGTTGCCCTTGTAAAATGGGCACCGAATACACAATTCAACGGCCACAAGCATTGGGGAGGCGAAGAAATATTCGTCCTTGAAGGAACATTCTACGATGAACATGGCACTTACCCTAAAGGCACTTGGCTACGCAGCCCTCACCTAAGTCAGCACCAGCCTTTCACACAAGACGATGGCGCATTGATCTACGTAAAAACCGGCCATTTATTCAATGTAAGTACCCCATAAGTATCGATACTCTGACAGTTTCTATGGTGAGAACAGATGACAAACATCGAATTTACTGTTCGTTTTATGGTTAAAACTGTGCCATTGTTAATGATAAGTTTCATTTTAATTTTTGCTGTCCCATCATTATTTTCGAGTGATTATTTTCGAGTAATGGATGGCGAGTAATGTCTAGTGAATGAATGTTTACGGATAAGCAGAAGACTGGATCGATAGGATGAAAACCATCAGAACCTATTTCGTGTTTTGTGTGTGTATGTGGATAACC
The DNA here is from genome assembly GCF_049974785.1 of Vibrio genomosp. F10 str. 9ZD137. Classification (NCBI taxonomy): domain Bacteria; kingdom Pseudomonadati; phylum Pseudomonadota; class Gammaproteobacteria; order Vibrionales; family Vibrionaceae; genus Vibrio; species Vibrio genomosp. F10. Next base: position 378 of record NZ_JBNGCJ010000614.1, on the reverse strand, counting down.
CCTTTCACGGTTGCTGGGGAAGAAAAAGTAGTGCGTTTAGCCTCTGGCGATTGGTTCCCATACACCTCTAGCCAATATCAAGGCGGTCTTCTTGAAAAAGTCGTCCACCACGCATTTCACTCTCAAGGTTACGACGTTAAAATCGATTACATGCCCTGGGTGCGCAGTGCCAAACTGGTCGAGTACGCCAAGTATGATGGAACCTTCCCCTGGTATTCAAATAACGAGCGTCGAACTAAGTTTATCTACCCGACCATCCCCCTCATGCACGCCGATACCGTGATGTTCTACCACAAAGATGTTGATTTTCATTGGGACACGATTTCGGATCTGTCTCAGTACAACATTGGCGGTGTTGCTGGGTTTGCTGCCACAGAA
>NZ_JBNGCJ010000613.1:0-3409 GCF_049974785.1 Vibrio genomosp. F10 str. 9ZD137 | reverse complement strand
ACCGCTCTTCCGATCTCATATGGGCTTTCTGAAGATAGCGTGATTTGATCGCCTTTGGTCTCGATTTTGTACGACTCATCAGACTCTATATTTTGAACTTCGGTCTTAGGAGCACGCTTGATGTCGATAACCAAGTTGGCTTCTTTTTCATTCTCAGCCTGCCAATTTAGTGTTGGTACACCGGTCTGTCTTTCAAGACGATCAATAAAACGTTTTGCTGTGTATTCAACACGGTCAGAGTTATAGCCTTTAATAAAAACTTTAAATTCGCTATCAACTGTAACTTGGCCTTTATTTAATTCCACCGTTTGTGGATAAGGCATTAGATTGAGATCTGTATTAGGAGCCATTGCTAATTCCATTATAAAAGTCAGTGAATCAACCAACGTAGAAACCAATGGAAAAATCATCGGCCTCAATATTAATTATTGGTATTTTTCCACTAATTAATACTGCCCTATAAATAAAGTGACTGGAACTACTTATTATTAAGCACGATCTTTACGGTAACAAGTCACGTCAACTTCTACCTTCACGTCTACAACTAAATCACACACCATACAAATACGTGCAGGCGGGTTCGCACCAAAGAACTCTTTAAAGACTTTATTAAATGATTGGAAATAACGAGAATCGGTTAGCACCACTTTTACGTGCATGACATCTTCAAGCTCATAGCCACACTCCGTCATGATATCGACGCAGTTTTGAATCGCTAGACGCGACTGATCAATAATACCACCTTCAACGACTTCTCCATCTGTCATTGGTGTTTGACCAGACACATATAAGAAACCACCAGCTTCTGTAGCCCGTGCAAAGGGTAAATGTTGACCACCTGTACCCGTACCACCTTCTACACCATAACGTTTAATTGACATTTTCTTACTCCAGTTAAAATGATTAATACTATTCATTGCTAAATTAATATTGGATTGGTATTCATCTAATTATTATTAAATATAAATACACCCGATCGTTTCTTCAGTACTGCCCCTTTATAATATGACAGTACACCATTGACAAACACATACTCTATACCTTGGGACGCTGATATAGGGTTTTCAAATGTTGCAGTATCTTTAACCGTATTTGGATTAAAAATAACTAAATCAGCATAAGCGCCTTCTTTTATAATTCCACGCTGGTTTAAGTTATATCGCTTCGCCGATAAACCCGTCATTTTATGAATCGCTTCCGACATGGAAAACAACTTTTCATCGCGGCTATAGTGGCCTAATACTTTCGGGAAAGTCCCCCAAAGACGTGGGTGTGGATGAGGATCATTAGGCAAGCCATCTGAGCCCACCATTGTGCGTTTATATTTAAGAACTCGCTTCACATCTTCCTCATCCATGCAGTGATAAACTGCGCCCGCTGGCTGTAACGCTTTTGCAGCGTCCATCAATGGCAGTTTCATCTCTGTTGCGATGTCTTTTAACATCTTGCCTGCGTATTGGGGCAACGCTTTGGACCAGGTAATGAATATATCAATCTCATCAGTAACCTGTTTCAAATCTAGTGTTGATGAGCTGGCTGAATATGGGTAGCAATCGCACGACACGTCTTGGTGTTTGGATGCCATTTCTAGGTGATCAATCACCTCTACCGTTCTACCCCAGTTACCTGCACCCGCACATTTTAGGTGTGAAATAACAACAGGAACGCGAGCGTGTTTTCCGGTTTCGAACGCTTCATCCATCGCGCTGATAATTTCTTCAAATTCCGTGCGCATGTGAGTGGTATAAATACCACCATGTTCTGCTAGAACCTCAGACAGCTGCATGACTTCATTTGCCGTAGCTTGTTTAGCACTGGCATAAGCAAGACCTGAGCTAAGACCTAGCGCGCCTTGATCCATCGCACAGGTCAAAGACGCTTGCATTTGAGCAATTTCATCATCGGTTGCTGTGCGATCTAAACGATCCATCACTTGATTACGCAACGTGGTATGCCCTACCAACGCCGCAACATTGACTGCAGGTTTTGCAGCTTCGACCGCTTCTGCATAAGCTAAAAACGAAGGGTATTTAAAATCTTGTTGCTCACCCAATAGGTTCATTGGATCAGGTGGAGCCGTTGTCAATACCGCGGGGGAAGCACTAATGCCACAATTGCCAACAATGACAGTCGTTACACCTTGGCTTATCTTAGGCAAACACTCTGGGTAGCGAATGACATTGGTATCATCGTGAGTATGTACATCAATAAAACCCGGTGCTATAGCGAGGCCATGCCCTTCAATAACATGACTGCACTCTTCTAAATCAAGCTTGCCGATTTTTTCGATACGGTTGTCCCGAATTGCAACATCAGCGAAAAATGCCTCTTCGCCAGAGCCATCGAACACCTCTATATTATTTATGATGGTATCGAATAACATTTCCAATCTATCGTTCCTCATATCTAGTGTGGTTATCTTATAATTTTCAGAAAAAAACACAGTGATAAAACACACAAAAACACCCCAACTGTTTGATACTTTCCAACACCAGTGCCATCATAAGAACCAGTAAATAATTAAAAACAACAACTTAATTAATGTTACTTTGCTTTCAATGCTGAAGGAACCACACAAATGAATGATAGAAACTATCACATAGAGCTACTTGGAATAGCGGATTGGGGCCAAAAAGGCCGTGCGGCCGTATCAGAGAAACAAGCGCGTTATTGCCTCGTCAGTGAAGAGATTTCCTTACCCGCCGCGGTCATCAAGCAGTCGTCACTGCAAAATAACCTGCAATGGATGCAGCGTTTTTCTGACCACCACAATGTGCGACTTGCTCCACACGGCAAAACAACCATGACCCCCGATTTTTTTAAGCAGCAACTTGATCATGGTGCGTGGGGAGTGACAGTAGCAACACCCATGCAAGCCGAGATTGCGGCATTGGCAGGGGCGAAAAACATCATCATGGCTAACCAACTGGTTGGAAAAGCCAATATGGCCATTGTTGAGAATTTGATTGAGCGCTTCAATGTCAATTTTTACTGTTGCGCGGATTCAATCGTTAATCTTGATCAATTGGAACGCTTTTTTACTAAAACAGATCTAACGCTGAATGTATTACTTGAATTTGGCGTTGAAGGAGGACGTTGTGGCTGTCGAAGCGGCGATGAGATTTTAGAGCTAGCTGATGCGATGCAAGGGATGTCATCGCTCAATTTGGCTGGTATTGAAGTCTATGAAGGCGTCATTCATGGCGACAATCAAGAGCAAATGATCCGAGAATTCTTAAGTGAAACACTTTCACTGGTTCAATCCCTTTCCATGAAAACACTGATCGCTGATAAGCCCATTGTTACCGGTGCGGGTTCTGCTTGGTATGATGTGGTAGCAGAGTGTTTTGCCAATCTAACCCATGCTACTGCCATTATTCGCCCTGGCTGTAGATCGGAAGAGCGGGTC
>NZ_JBNGCJ010000612.1:0-4076 GCF_049974785.1 Vibrio genomosp. F10 str. 9ZD137 | reverse complement strand
TGTGGGTAACGCTGGAACAAAAAAGTCACCTATTGAAACGCCAGCCAAGATTGGAATCGCTTTCTCTTTCGCGCCATTGTTACTGATCCAGGTTAACACTCGCTGAGCAATGGAAGATTTTCTTTTCATCGTATCTTCCTTATTCTTTTAACATGATGTTTTCGATAAGATTTGGAAACAACGCGCGTAACTTCATTACGAGTTTAATCTTACCGATGTGAATTTCTTTTTTCCCTTTTTCCGCGCCCTCAAAAACTTCCAGCGCCGCTTGAGCTGGTGAAATTTTCCCTTTGCCACGCCCCTGTGTCATCTCGGTATCCACCAAGGGTAAGATGGCTTCACACACTTTAATACCGCTGTTGTGCCGCTTAATTTGACCATTAAAAGACTTACAAAATGTCCTCAGTCCGGCTTTGTTCGCGCAGTAAATCGGTGAGCTTTGTTTAGGCGCAATCGCTAACCCCGACGTTGCAAAAACCCAGGTGCCAGTTGCACGCTGAACATTGTCAAACAGGAGGCGCGTAAGCAAGATTGGCGCGGTAAAGTTAATCATCGTCTCATCTTCAATGCTAATGGCTTCATCAGTGCCAACAAATAGATCTCTAGCCTGTTGTACGCCTGCATTGTGAATCACCAAGGACAGCGGCTCACCATTTAAAGCCTGAGCAAATTGTTCAATGCTTTGGGCCGATTTTAAATTACATTTGTACCAACGTACTTCCGGGTATGCCTTTTTACAGCTGACAACGCTTTTTTCCGAACTCCCTGTTGCGATCACTGTGTAGCCGTGATTCAAATATTGTTTGACTAAAGCTTGACCGATGCCTCGCGTTCCGCCAGTAATTAACACCGTTTTATACATGATTTGATTCCTTGATCATTGAAAAATCCACCGTACGATCGAAAATTGCACGACCTAAATATTCCACGTATTTGCCACGAAGGTTTCTATCTCTAGGCTCTAGCAACCCGACTATTTTTGTTAGCTTGGGTGCATCACCTTCAAAGTAATATTCAGTCGAACCAAACAATAAGCGCCAAAACCATTTTTCTGGTGTAACTCTCACGACCTTAAACTCACCTTCATCGCGCATAGTTAACTTCACCTCAGTGTGGGCCTGAACTTTAAGGACGGTATAGTCGAAATAAAGAACGTTCCCTGCTGATAATTCATCCCAATGATGAACAATTTCAAACGGAATACTTAACAAAGTACACGGGCGTTTTGTAAAGTTTAATGTTTTACTTTTCTGTTTATATTCAGTCTTTTGACTACTTAAATCTGCTCGACCTTGCTTTGCGGATATGGCCAATGACCCCGATTCATTCAGGTGAGGCTGGTGCATTTCAACTTTTTTCAGACCTTGTTTTGGGCACCAAACAACGGTTTCTTTCGCAATGTAGGGAGAGGTTAACCCTAGCCAGATCCGATTCGCTTCAAATGTGCCATTTTCTTTTGCCTCTACAGAGAGTTTGTATTCGAACATGGCTCGTTCGCTTTGATGTTTTTGGTCAAATACCTTTGCTTTTGACGCAATGCTTGTTTGGCTATTTACTCTACTCAAAATCATGTCCTCGTTAGCTTGTCTAGTTCCTAAGATAACCAGAAGACATCGTGATCTATTGAATATTTACGCCAAATTGAGTTTTAGCAGACGGCAATATTGCTCACGCGGTCTGATGGCGTTTTGGGATGATGTTTTGTGAAGGAGAAGCCGGGTTAGCGTGCGGGAAGTGAGGTAAAGAGACGTTGAAAGGAAGCACAACCCCGAGGCGTTTTTTAGTTGTTCAGCTGTTCGCCATAACTATTCGCCATAACTATCTGTCACAACTATCTGTCATAACTATGCGTCATGGTATCTTCCTTTATGGTTGTCGTTGGCCTTTAGCTCGTCAGTGTTGGGCGGTAGGGCTCTTCTCTTACCCCATGAGACAGCACCAACTTCATGATAAAAATAGGGGCTATCCACTCAAGTCCTTCAGGGGCTGGCATCAATTGACTAAGGATGATGGAATGCATCACAACAAACAAAGCGATAGGGCGGTGCAGGTACATAGGCAGCCAGTGAATGATCACAATAGAGATCATCATAACGGCATACCAAATAAACGCATACGACCACGCGATGTCGAAACACAAAGGTATCGCAAATAATTGTAAGTGAGTCGCTGGAAATAGAAACTTGCTGCCGACGAGTTGACCAACCCAATTGACCTCGATCTTTTGATCCGTGTGAAGAAATCGCTTCATTGATCCTAACGAATTGGTGAGGACACCTCCAATCATATCCAAGGTTAAGAAACTGGCGACAACCAGCTGTAATACGCTCCAATCGAGTGCTTTCCAAGAGAAAAAATACAAAACGATAGGGGCAATGAAAGTGGCATAGTGCGCAATGGCGGTTTCTGCTTTCGTTGCCCCATAACCTGTCGTGAAATTGAATTGTCCGGTACATTCCCAGTTGATCGGGGTGTTTTGTCGCGTAGTTTGATTTTTTGATGTTGTTTTTGACTCATTTATCGGCGCAGGTTCTGACATTGTGATTCCCTTAATACAGCCATTGAAAAATCGCTGAAGTATGTGAATAAGATATTTTTTGGTCCAGTTGGTCTAAAAAATAATAGCGAACGCATTAAGGTATTGTCAATGATTTTATCGTCCGATCGGTCTACCATTTATTTTTATCGACCAGTGGACTTTTAAAGGTGAAGTGAATAGAGTCCAATTGAACATTTTAAAAGGGTAATAATTGAATGCCAAAAGTGGTGGATCGTGATGCTTACCGCAAGGAGCTTGCATCTAAAGCGGTTGAGATTTTTTCTGAACATGGATTTAATGGTCTGGGTATGCGAGGTATCGCTGATGCTTTAGGCGTCTCTAAGAGTGCGCTTTATCACTACTTTTCAAGTAAAGAAGCGTTGTTTGCAGCGTGTACTGAGTTAGTGCTAGAGCCGCATACACTTTATGGTATCGAAGAGGGTAGCCCTTTACCTGAAAACAAACAACAAGCCATTATTCAGCTGATTACTGCGCTTGATAGCCGCTTTAAAGGTGAAATGACGGTGCTGTTGGATTACGTAAAAAATCGAGACAGTCAAGATATCGCCAATGATCATTTGTTAAAAATGGCAGATACCAAATTTCTCGCAGAACTGAGCAAACTTGTCGGGGAGGTGAATGCCACTCAAGCTTATGCGCTGATATTAGGGGGGTTAATGACCCGCTTGTTGAATGGAAATCAGACTAAGTTAGAAGAGATTGCAGGATGGATCTTAAACTTGCCTTGTGGTGTCACTGAGAAATAACCACGGCTTTTTGTTTTTCTGATTTCAATTGATGTTAAAGAGTGTTCATCTCATTTCGGCTAAAAAAGGGGGGGAGACAGTGTTTTTAACTGTCCCCCCTTTTTACTTTATATTTTCGTCACTGGCTGAATTTTCCTTTCTATAGCCGCCCTTACTGAGGTTCCTCATCAGTTGGGTGTTTTTACTAAGACTAGGTCATCGTTTTGTCTTGCTGTTTCTTCTTCATTTTCAATGTTGAATACACTGAAAAAATAGCAAGGAGGATGAATGCGAGTGCAATTGGTCTTTCGTATAGGAATGACCAACTGTTATCGTACATCAATAGAGATTTGCGTAGGTTGGTTTCAGCCATTGGGCCTAAGATTATCGCTAATAGAATTGGAGATGAAGGTATCTCTAGCTTGCCTAGCACAAATGCCAGTAATCCAAACGCAATCGCTATGCCTACATCAAACATCGAATTATTGATGGCATAAGCACCAATTACCGATAAGAAGATAATAATAGGAATCATCATTATTTTCGGTACTTCAATGATACGGCAGAAAAATCGAATACCCAGTAGGCCAATGATCAACATAACAGCGTTGGCAACCAGCATAGAGCTGAATATGCCATAGACAATTTCAGGGTTTTGTGTGAACAGTAAAGGCCCTGGCGTTAAACCTTGAACTATGAGTGCACCCAGTAATACAGCGGTGACGGCGTCACCTGGGACACCCAAGGTTAATAACGGTACTAATGAGCCACCCGTTACCCCATTGTTGCCG
>NZ_JBNGCJ010000611.1:0-1903 GCF_049974785.1 Vibrio genomosp. F10 str. 9ZD137 | reverse complement strand
ACGAGCTTCGAGCCTGAAATCTAATTTTTTAACCTGCTTATAATTAGGCTACTCATGGCTGCGGAATCATGCCATTGATAGCGCATCACAGACCAGAGTTTCGGTCATTCTGGTACTCATTGACCAACTCACGACTTGCCGCGAGTACGGGTCGATAACATATCCAGCCTTCGCTTGTCACTAGATAGGTGATATCTACAGCCTATTTGGTGCTGTCGCATTATAACGTCTTGATCTGGCAAGTTTGGGGGGGAACAGGAAACCTATGCTTACGGTCTGTCGTACATTTGAACTTACGGGTTGCCACTCAGCTCTGGCGCTTAATGCCCGCTGCGATCGTAACGTTAAGTGACTTTTTGGTGATTATAAATCTAATAATATACCCCCACTGCGAGAAGCCTCAAGCACCTTAGCCTCCGCATAATACCTTCAACACTTAAAGCAACACATAGTAAAAATGCCACGCGTTTCAAATCAATTTTAAGCAACTTGTTATATGCATTTCTGCTGTGGAACCCATATATACCCTTGCGCAGCGTCACCATAAGTCGCACTTGACGTTCTAATCTGGTATAGCCCCGCGATATACAAACAAACGATTGCATCTAAAGCATCCTCGTTACTTTTGAGGGCTCTACCTTTTAAGTTCTCAATATAAGGTGCTGAGAGAAGTCCTTTGACATGTTCCGGAATTTTCAGCGATAGAATACTTGATTGTTCAAGAGCCGCTATGAAACTTGCTAGTTTAATTTGACCCGCTTTTTTATCTGCTACACAACCCTTTTTATAACTAAGTCTTTCTGGCAAGCCAAAGCATTCAATGATGGCAGGATGAGGATAGCACTCTATTTGCCATAGTTCAGAAGCTAAATGCTCGTAACCTAATGACTGCAAAGATGATGACAGATTTACACTCAAGGCGTCAGGATAGAGAGACAGATTTGAAGTGTGACAAGAAGCCTTTCTTGATCCGTAATCGCGACTGAGTGATTTCTCACACTCTCTTTGCCCAGTTTGATTCTTGATTACCAAAGGAGCATCGATTGCTATCCCAGATATTTCTTTTTGGTTAGCGATTACCTCTAGAATATTGGACATACCCAAGATAGCAGGCTCCAGCTGTTCGAGTATTAGATTACTTCCACCTAAGCTCCCTATAGCAATAGCTGACGGGTTCTTATCGCCTTGCCAGGCCAAGTCGATTCCTGCTAATTTCATAATTTCCTCTTTCTTGCACATAACGCCGAATTTTTGCGAATTCCCTCATAATTAACTGTAAAAACAATGAGGTAGATGCGCATCGCTGCCCTTGATCTAATGTATATCGCCAAACACACATTTAAATCAAATGGACTAACGATACGCGATATTCAGATTCTACAGCAAACCAGCCAAAAACACTCCGCTACACATCTTTACCAACGCAGTGCGAAGGAGCCTTGGTTACTCGGGACTAATGTCCCTCGGTATATCTTAAACGAAGTACAAATGACCAATCTTTACGCAAAACGAATGCAGATAGAAGAGGCATTCCGCGATCTAAAAAGAACGGCTTACGGGATCGCGCTTCGTCATAACAGAACTCGTTGTACTAAGCGGTTAGATATCCTCCTTCTTATTGCGTGGCTCGCTGAAATTTTGATGTGGTGGAATGTACTAATTGCAGTACAAGCTAAGTGGCATTTTGACTTCCAAGCCAACAGCCTTAAACACCGCTGAGTCCTATCAATCCCTCGCCTCGGAAGAGAAGTGCGGAATCATCGGCGATACAAGATTAATGAATCTCAATACCAATGGGGAATGTTCGAATATCAAAGGATCACACAATGCAGAACTGGGGAAATTATGAGGGGATCCGTCAGCGCTCTGTTAAGCGGCTAATAAACAACCACTTAACTTAAAA
>NZ_JBNGCJ010000610.1:0-3506 GCF_049974785.1 Vibrio genomosp. F10 str. 9ZD137 | reverse complement strand
CGGTGGCATCATCAGCATCTCGAGCCGCCGCCGCTGCGCCTTGAGCATTATTGGCCACTTCGGTTGCCGTTACAGCCATTTCGTTCATTGCTGTCGCCAATTGCTCCAACTCTTGAAGCTGACTACGCATCGCATCGGCAGATTCATGGGCACCATGCACAATCATCTCGGTTCCGTTCATGATTTCATGACCAATACTTTTCGATTGAATAATTTGATTTTGTAACGTTTCAGTAAACTGATTAAAACCTTTAGCCAACTCGGCAAATTCAGCATCAGTATTAGTATCAAGACGTTTTGTTAAGTCCCCTTGACCAGAAGCGACATCTTGAATCGCCGCGTTTAACGTCCCTAATGGGCGCATCAATACGCGAATCAATAGTGTCAAAACGATCACGCTTAAAATAACGCCAATCAACGTATAAATAACCGAGCTATTACGCAATTTTGCTATTGCCGAAAATGCAATAGACTCATCAACAATCGCGCCGACATACCAGTTTTCTGAAGGTACTTTCATGAATTGGACAAGGAATGTTGAGCCATTCATCTCTATGTTCTGAACACCTTCTTTGATTTGAACTTCCGGCATATAGGTGGATAATTTTTGCCCGTTATTCTTTGTTTCTGGGTGTGCGATCGTCGTTCCATCATCAGTCACTATAAATAGGTAACCCGCATCCAGCAGGTTAATGCTGTTGACCAGATCCGCAAGTCCAGTGAGTTCCATGTCATAGAACATACCCGCCGTGAATTTGCCATTTTCTTTGACTGGCGTACCAATTGAAATAATAACGTTACTTGTTGATACATCGACATAAGGGGCCGTCACGACCAATCGACCTTTCGATTTTGCATCGATAAACCAAGGACGAACTCGTGGATCATAATCCGGGCCGGCTTCCCAACCGTCATCATTTTCAATAACAAAGCCATTCGAATCGTAACCAAAACCGACCGCTAGAAAGCTCGACTTCAAATTAGGCTTCTCTAGGATCATTTTTACGTAATCTTGATCTTGGGGATTAATCTCAATCACTTCAGTGGTCGACTGAGCCAGGGACTTTTTACTCTCCATTTCCGATGAAACAGTATTTTTTACCCCAACAACCATTTCATTCAAGCTACTGTTTACTAGATTCTCTACTTCCGATTGAACCGTAGATAACTGCTGAACAGACAGTAAAGAAACCGTAACAAACAACAATGCTGAAGACGCTGCCACAATTTTCTGACTAAATTTCATAACTTCCCTCGACTAGGTGACACCAAATTAGAATTATTCCATATGCTATATCGTCAAATTTTACAAAAACTTAATTACTTTTTTGTAAATAAATTGATGGCTATTTGTGACTTATAGGTAGAAGTATAGATGCAAAAGCAAAAAAAAAGCTCTACCTGATTAAAATCAATAGAGCTTTACTTTTATTTCAATATGTTACGTTATAAAAACGATTTGTTAGGGGGTAATTTTCGGCTCTTCATCTTCATGGCTAGGCAGTGCATTAACCACGGCTTTGACTAATGTCGCCAGCGGAATGGCAAAAAAGACCCCCCAAAAGCCCCATAACCCACCAAAGACCAGGACCCCAACAATAATAGCAACAGGGTGAAGGTTAACGGCTTCAGAAAACAGAACAGGCACTAACACATTGCCATCGAGCATCTGAATAATGCCATAAGCAAACAGTAACCAATAAAACGGTGGTGTGAGACCCCATTGAAATAGCCCGACGATGGCAACCGGTACCGTCACCGCTGCCGCCCCGATATAAGGGATCAAGACAGAAAAACCCACCGCCACAGCGAGCAACACTGCATATCGAAGATCCAATAAAGCGAACGTAATGTAGCTTGCACCGCCAACAATTAAGATCTCAAGCACCTTACCTCGAATGTAATTCGAAATCTGCTGGTTCATCTCAACCCAAACTTTATCGGCCAAACGTCGGTTTCTTGGTAAAATACCACTCGCCATCGCCACCATTTCTTTCTTATCTTTCAACAAGAAGAACACCAATAGCGGAACAAGAATGAGATAGACAGCAAGCGTGGCTAAACTCACCAGTGATGCAAGGGATCCCTTAACCACACTTTCTCCCATACCAATCGCTTGATTTTTCATATTGATAATCAATGATTCAACTATCTGAAGATTGGCAAGTTCAGGGTAGCGTTCAGGCAAAATAGCGATAAAGTTTTGCAAGCCAATATACATATTGGGGATGTCGTTAATAAGATTGCCTACCTGTTGCCAGATAGTCGGAATTAACCCAAACACGGCCAATAACATCAAGCCAGTAAACGACAGAATAACCATGATAACGGCGAGCGTTCTGGGGATACGAAAACGACTAAGTTGGGTCACTGGCCATTCGAGCAAATAAGCCAACACAATGGCGACAAGCAAAGGCGCAATGAGATGACCAAAAAAATAGATGGTAATGAAACCAAAAAATAAAATAGCGACCAAGCTTACAGCGTGTGGATCTGAAAAACGTCGCTTGTACCAGCGACTGACCATATCTAACATTAAGCAGTGTTCCCTTTAATTTTGAATAACGACTTTAAGTCTAAAGCCGTCGTCTATTTTCTCACTAATCACTAAGTGGTTCTTCAAACGAAAGTAGCGCTCTACGTCTTGAAATGAGCTTTCATCAGAAAGGATAACTTCAGCCTCCTCCCCGACGGTAAGCGTTGTGACGTAACGTTTTGCCAATAGTAGCGCCATAGGGCAGCGTTCAGCACGTAAATCTAGAAGTCGTTCCACTTTTTGACTCGATACACTTAAGTAAGCCGCTATTGTATAGGGTTTTATGCAGCAAACAAAATTCAAGTTCATGTTTCATTACGGCGCCCTTGTATTTACGAGGGTATCAACGTTAAAGTAGCCACTACCGCTTGCCATGCCGCTATATTTTGCCACTCTTCCAACAAAGAGCAGAAATAGTTGAAACAAAACAGGCTTTGCCGTGTCAATAACAACAATGAAAATGGAGTATTGTTGACTACTATGTTTAAACGCGCCCGCTCGTTAGTTTGCCTTTGCGTCGCCACGACTATTGCCAGCCCTTCAGTATCCGTAGCCAATAATATTGAGCTACCGGATATAGGCACCGCTGCGGGAGGAACCCTCACGATAGATCAAGAGATTGTCTATGGTGATGCGTACATGCGAATCCTGAGAAACAACCAGCCTATCATTAATGACCCTGTATTGAATGAGTATATCGACTCACTAGGGCATCGATTAGTCGCCAGTGCTGACGACGTAAAAACCCCATTTACCTTTTTTATGATTCGAGATCGAAATATCAACGCCTTTGCATTCTTTGGCGGTTATGTTGCGTTGCACTCCGGATTATTTTTACACGCTCAAACAGAAAGCGAACTGGCTTCTGTTGTTGCCCATGAAATCGCTCACGTTACTCAACGTCACTTGGCAAGAAGAATGGAAGACCAAGCCAGACGTTCACCCGCTACATTAGCAGCACTTGCGGCTT
>NZ_JBNGCJ010000609.1:0-1785 GCF_049974785.1 Vibrio genomosp. F10 str. 9ZD137 | reverse complement strand
GTTCAAGTCCAGCAAAGGGAGCCATATTTGAAGAAGCCTCATCTTATGATGAGGTTTTTTTTTGCTCACTTAAAACATCCCGATCTAAACCTAAAACATTCCTATCGATTTTATCGCTTTCCAAGGTCCACGAACCGAATACTGTGCAGGTATCATTTTTCTCTAAAACAGCAGAGTTTACTTTCCCTCTCTATCAACAAGCCCCAGAAGGCCGTTCAATCTAAACTTGAAGATAGCTTTCGCTTATTTCATTCGATAATACTGTGTAGTCACGTAGAGAGCCCTAACATGGCTTCAGCTCAGCATTTACTGCAGACATAAAAAACCAGCACATAGGTGCTGGCTATTCAATGAACGTTGAATTTAGTGCGAGTGAATCGCTTACTCTTTTACTGCGCTCGATTGATTCAGTATTTCCACTTCTTTATCTAGCGCTTCAAGCTTTTCTTTCATCCGTTCACGACAGTCATTGGCAAGCTCTCGAACATTAGTTTTGCTGTAACCCTCTGCGCTGACAGGTGGCAACATTTCGACGATGACATGACCGTTATCCCATCGATTAAGCTTAACATTCTGTGTAGAGCTACATACGATAGGGACAAGAGGCACTCTCGCACCAATAGCCGCATGAAAAGCGCCCGTTTTAAATGGTAGCAACCCACGGCCTCGTGACCGCGTGCCTTCTGGGAACATCCACACCGAAACGCCACTGGTCTTAATGTTATCCACCACCTGATCAATGGTACCTTTCGCTTTAGAGCTGTTAGCACGATCAATCAGTATATTACCCGTTAACCAATACAGCTGACCAAATAAAGGCATCCAGGCCAAGCTTTTTTTACCAACAGTAACAACCTTAGGGGTTACTGCCGAAGAAATCGTAAACAAATCCCAGCTATTTTGGTGGTTGGCAATATAGACATGCTGCCCACGCTCATAAGCATCATCAGGTATGCGCAGTTCAAGTTTAATGCCAAAAACCTTCGACATACGGCCGAAATAACGCCCAAATGTGAAGACGTGTTTCGGGTTACGCGGACTAAATAAACAGTAGCCACAACCAAATACAAACATGACGATCGCAAAAACAGCTAAAGCCAATATACGAAAGAGTGCAATCATTTTTGTTCTCCAGTAGAACCTTATAAAAAAGCCGAAACGCCAGTTCTAATCAGACAAATGCCCCATTAGACTTAGGTTTCGGCTCTAATTCTTACGCCAATATTAATTTGATTCTCTGAATCGCTCAATATTTGCGCCTAGCCCAGACAATTTATCTTCTATTTTGTCATAGCCACGATCGATGTGATAAATACGGTCAACGATGGTTTCACCCTGAGCAATACAGCCGGCAATAACGAGGCTTGCTGAAGCTCGAAGGTCGGTTGCCATCACTTGAGCGCCACTTAATGACTCGACATCACCACAGATTACGGTATTACCTTCAATCTCGGCTTTCGCCCCCATACGCATAAGTTCAGGGACATGCATAAAGCGGTTTTCAAAGATATTCTCAGTAATAATACCCCCGCCTTTTGCCATTAGGTTCAACAGCGTAAATTGAGCCTGCATATCGGTAGGGAATCCAGGGTGAGGCGCAGTACGAATGGTGACCGCTTTTAACTCTCGATCGGTCATATCAACACTGATCCAATCATCGCCCGTTTCCACCAGTGCGCCCGCTTCTTCTAACTTCGCTAATACCGCTTCTAATAAGTGTGCCTTGGTATTACGACAGACCACTTTACCGCCAGAAACCGCTGCTGCAACTAAGAATGTACCGGT
>NZ_JBNGCJ010000608.1:0-4454 GCF_049974785.1 Vibrio genomosp. F10 str. 9ZD137 | reverse complement strand
ACCGCTCTTCCGATCTGGCGAGTGGATGGTGTGTACGTTGGTCAACCTGTGACTAACGAGCATGGCATCGTCGGTCAAGTCACCTTTGTTGCGGCGCATAATAGCCGAGTACTATTATTAACTGACAGCAATAGCGCGATTCCGGTTCAGGTGATCCGTAACGATATCCGAGTGATTGCTTCCGGTTCTGGGGACATCGATAAACTTCAGTTGGAGCACATCCCAACCAGCACCGATATTTTAGAAGGCGATCTTCTTGTGACATCAGGTCTTGGCGGTGTTTATCCTGAGGGGTATCCCGTTGCCTATGTGACAAGCGTTGATAGAGATACACAGCGTGAGTTCGCTGCGATCAGTGCAGGACTTGTGGTTGAGTTTGATCGTTTACGATATTTACTGCTTATTTGGCCTAATGAATCGAGAGTAGAAAAAATATTACAAGCGGATCCTGAGGTGATGGAAGAAGAGGCAATGGAAGAGGCAAACAATGACCAATAGAGTTCTATCGAGTCGAATCGTCATTATGACTTCATTTCTTATTGCTCTCATTTTACAAACTATCCCATGGCCGGGCGTGCTTGATCTTTTAAGACCTGCATGGTTATTGCTAGTGATCTGTTATTGGGTTCTTGCCTTGCCACATCGTGTCAACGTAGGAACCGCATTAGTTTTAGGTCTCCTGTGGGATCTTTTACTTGGGTCGACACTGGGTATTCGAGGAATGATGTTATCGATAGTTATCTATGTGGTAGCAATCAATTTCCTCGTTCTAAGAAATATGGCCTTATGGCAACAAGCGATCATTATTGCTTTGTTATCCATCGCGCTTGAAGGAATGATCTTTTTTGGTGAGTTCTTAATTCAAGACATTGCCTTTAATCCATTGTCACTGTGGAGCGGGCTGATAAATGCCATACTGTGGCCTTGGATGTTTTTATTAATGCGTCGAGTAAGACGACATTGGCAAATAAAATGATGAACATGAAAAAACTGGTCTTAGCGTCAGGGTCGCCAAGACGTAAAGAACTTCTAACTCAATTAGGGTATGAGTTTGAGGTATTGGTGACCGACGTTGAAGAAACATGCTTAGCTTCAGAAACCCCAGAGCAGTATGTTAAGCGTCTATCATTAGATAAGGCGAAGGCTGGGCTTTTACGCTGTGAAGAGCGTTCACATCATGAAAGTAATACCGTGGTTTTAGGCTCCGATACCATCGTTGTGAGTGGCGACAATATATTAGAAAAACCCAATGATTTAGTGCACGCAAAACAGATGTTAATGCAGTTATCCAACCGCTGCCACCAAGTGCTCACCGCAGTGACGGTGATATCAAATCAAAAACAGCACTCAGTGGTTGTGTCGACCGATGTGTGGTTTAAGCCTTTGTCTGAAAATGAAATAGAACAATATTGGCATACGGGCGAACCACAAGATAAAGCGGGAAGTTATGGCATTCAAGGATTGGGCGGACGTTTTGTCACCCGAATCGAAGGCAGCTACTTTGCCGTGGTCGGATTACCCCTTTATGAAACAGACCAACTGCTGCGCGAATTTTTATAATTATAATTTTGAGGTGTACTCATGAGTGCAGAGTTATTACTAAACATCACGCCAAGTGAAACACGGGTGGCGATGATAGAAAGTGGGGTTCTACAAGAAATCCATATAGAACGTGAAGCAAAACGTGGCAT
Organism: Vibrio genomosp. F10 str. 9ZD137; assembly: GCF_049974785.1. NCBI lineage: Bacteria > Pseudomonadati > Pseudomonadota > Gammaproteobacteria > Vibrionales > Vibrionaceae > Vibrio > Vibrio genomosp. F10. The sequence continues at coordinate 2,763 of NZ_JBNGCJ010000608.1, read as the reverse complement.
CGTCGGCAATATCTACAAAGGTAAAGTCAGTCGAGTTTTACCTGGCATGCAAGCGGCTTTTATTGATATTGGTTTAGATAAAGCGGCCTTTTTGCACGCCTCAGACATCGTTCCACATACGGAATGCGTGGCTGAAAATGAGAAAAAACAATTCCAAGTTCGCGACATTTCGGAGCTAGTTAGACAAGGGCAAGACATTGTCGTACAAGTCGTGAAAGATCCTCTTGGGACAAAAGGGGCGCGCCTCACCACGGACATCACCTTGCCTTCGCGTTATCTCGTTTTTATGCCAGGCGCGAGCCATGTGGGCGTTTCTCAGCGTATTGAAAGCGAGAAAGAACGTAACCGGTTAAAGAAAGTTGTTTCTCACTATTGTGATGAGCATGGCGGATTCATTATTCGTACCGCTGCGGAAGGGGCAGATGAGAAAGAACTGTCTCAAGATGCCGCATTTCTGAAGCGCTTATGGTCAAAGATTGTTGAGCGACGAGTTAAGTATAAAACGAGAAGTAATCTGTACGGTGAGCTTGGCCTTGCGCACCGCATTATCCGAGATTTTGTCGGCACAGAGCTGGATAACATCATGGTGGATTCACGTCTTGAATATGAGCGATTGGTTGAATTTACCAGTGAGTATGTTCCTGAGTTGACAGATAAACTGGAGCTATACGAAGGTGATAAGCCTATCTTTGATATGTATGACACTGAAAATGAGATTCAACGTTCTCTTGATCGGAAAGTCGAATTAAAATCAGGTGGCTATCTCATCATCGATCAAACCGAAGCAATGACGACGGTAGACATCAATACCGGTGCGTTTGTCGGACGTAGAAACCTAGAAGAGACGATCTTTAACACCAATATTGAAGCGACTCAGGCGATAGCTCGTCAATTACGTTTAAGAAACCTTGGCGGGATTATTATCATTGATTTCATTGATATGCTCTCAGAAGATCACCGTAAGCGAGTGCTTACCTCGTTAGATGCAGCGCTCAATAAAGATCGGGTCAAAACCAACATAAACGGCTTTACCCAGTTAGGCCTTGTTGAGATGACGCGTAAGCGCACAAGGGAAAGTATCGAGCATGTATTGTGTGCTAGCTGCCCAGCTTGTGAAGGTCGAGGGAGTGTGAAAACGGTGGCGACCGTGTGCTTTGAAATACTACGCGAAATTACAAGGGTTAACCGTGCATACGATGCAGACAAGTTTGTTGTTTACGCGTCACCAGCGGTTGCAGAGTCGTTAGAAGATGATGAATCTCACGCTCTTGCTGAACTAGAAGTCTTTATCGGCAAAGAAGTTCGTATTCAAGCTGAGCCTCTTTATGTTCAAGAGCAATTTGACGTCGTTATGATGTAATAGGCATTTTGTGAATTCCGCTTTCGTCCACCTGCTGCGGGTGTTGTTATTCTTGCTCCTCACCATTTTTGTTTCATTAGCAATTTTGGTGACGAGCTTGCGCATCGCTCTGCCTAAGCTCAATCATTTTCAAGATGAGATTCAATCTTGGGTCAGTCAGAGTGCAGGGATTGAGTTTAACATTGATAGCGTCAAAGGTTTTTGGCGCAATACTCATCCCTCTATCGCTTTGGAAGGGCTTGCGGCTGATCTTCCTGATAATTCCAATATCCACCTTTCGGCGAAAACTCTGGAAGTGGAGTTTGACCTCATCCAATCTATTCTTCAGCTTCAACCTATTGTGACCGATTTATCGATCAATGAGATGAAGCTGGATATACGGTCGGTCTCGTTATTTCAACAATCTGAAGAAACGAGTGAAAACGTCCCAGATCATGATAGCTCTGTGGTGGCTAAGTTAGATCGATTATTACTGTCCCAACTGGATGACTTTTCTTTACTCAACTCATCAATCATGTATCAGGCGGTTGATGGTGGTACGCGTCAATTAGATATTGAAAACTTGCGTTGGCTCAATCAAGGAAACTTACATAAAGCTGAAGGTACGGTCAGTATTGCTGATACCGCGTTAAATTCCTTGCAAGTAAGCGCTAACTTCTATGATTACGGATCATTAAAGGATGTATCGGGTGAATTCTATTTGGCCGCCAATAATCTTCGCATTACCCCCTGGATTCCAAGTGAATGGCGGGAAAAAACGGGCATAGAGAAAGGTTTTGTTAGCTTTAGTAGTTGGATAACGTTAGAGCACGGACGTCCTATTGATGCTTATGTCGATCTGAATCCATCAGAACTGGTTTGGAATGACGAACAGCAGCATCTACTGGTGCTTGAATCGGGTATTATCAAACTGTTACCGAGTGAAGAAGGCTTGCGAGTTGATGCGCATTCGTTGCAGGTCAGAACCGATAGTATCGAATGGCCAGAACTAGACCTTGCGTTTGATTGGCAACCGGATTTATGGCGTTTAAATATCTCTCAGCTTGATTTGAAAGCACTCCGCCCTTTGGTTCGATTGGTTCCCGATTCAGACGATACGGTGAATTTTATTGAAGAGCTGGATTTTACCGGTCAGTTAGAAGATGTCAGAATTTCGAAGGGCGAAACTATAGAGTCACTTCGTTACTCTGGTGAGTTAAATAACGCCGGTATGGCCCAATGGGGGTTACTCCCTGAAGTCCATCATGCGTCAATGTCTGTTTCTGGAAATATCGAGCAAGCGAAAGCTTCCGTTTCCTTGATTGATGACATTTTACCGTATGGAAATGTGTTCCAAGCCCCTCTCAATATCAGGCAAGGACAAGTCGATATTGTGTGGCAAAATAACCCTGATGGCTGGTCGT
>NZ_JBNGCJ010000607.1:0-6028 GCF_049974785.1 Vibrio genomosp. F10 str. 9ZD137 | reverse complement strand
CCTGCGGAGCCGCGCTTCCGATCTCAAGATGCACCAGAAATTCTGCGTTCATCAGCAGTAATGCAAGCTATTCTTAGTCCTGAAGTTATGGAAGATGGTCTAAACTCTGAGGTTATCGAAGTGTCACCAGAGCATGTTATTGTTGTTCGTGTCGATGATAGCCGTGAAGAAACGGTTTTACCGCTGAGTGATGTTCGTGACCAAGTTGAAGCCCAACTGCGCCAGGTGAAGGGAGAGCAGGTGGCTATTGAATTGGCTGGTAACGTTCTTGAGGTATTATCTGTCAGTGGTGAAAGCCAGTTGTCTGAGTACGATTTACAGTTCTCTGAATCAACAAGCATTGATCGTAGAGCTCCACTTGCTGAAACCGTTTTTTCTATGGCTAAACCGGTGGACGGGCAGGCTGTGTATGCTCAAGCGAAAGATTTTGAGGGTAATATCGTTATCGTTGCTCTTGATAAGGTTGATGTAAACGTAGATACGCAGTTCGCTTCGCAAGTCGATGCTCAACTCGTACAATTGAGTAATCAACAAGATCTTTCGGGTATCTTGAGTATCTTGAGAGAGAACACGGATATCGATTATTTCATAGTGGGTCAGTAGCTGATTTCTATGTAATTGATAATTTTATAAAAATGGGCCGCTAATGCGGCCCGTTTGTTTTTGTGGTGTCGCCTTGGCATTGGAATCATTGACTAGATAGGATGATTTTGGTCAACCCACATAGGAAACACAATCATGTTTATAAAATCCATCATTTTATCCATACTACTTGCCATATTTCCATTTACCCAAGCAGTGGCTTCTGATTCCGCAAAATACGAAGGCATTGAAGTCACCGTCAATATTAATCAAGCCCCGGCAGAAGAGCTCGCGACGTTACTTATCGGCGTAGGTTTAAAGAAAGCGCAAGCCATTGTTGATTATCGTTCAGAGTATGGCGAGTTCAAAGCGATTGATGATCTCGTCAAGGTTAAAGGGATTGGGACTTCAATTTTGGATAAAAACCGAACGCGTATCTTATTGTAAATTTTTGGCTACGTTTGGAAAGCGCACCAAGCGTAGCCGCTTTCCTCATTTTCTTCTCGAAAAGTCTAATCGTAACTAGAACCAAAGTGGTAATAGCATTATAATTTTTCGTCATAAAAAGCGACGTTCAAATTGCTTACGATAAACTAACGTGGAGTAAAACATGCCTCTTGAAACACCAGTGATCACCGTCGACGGTCCTAGCGGAGCCGGAAAAGGTACCCTTTGTATGTTATTGGCTGACAAGTTAGGTTACCAACTGCTCGACTCTGGTGCTATTTATCGTGTGCTAGCACTGGCTGCGATTCATCACGGCTTGGATACTGAGTCTGAAGATGTTCTGGTTCCCCTTGCTACACATCTGGATGTTCAATTTATTGCTGAAGGTGATCTGGTTAAGGTTATTTTAGAAGGCGAAGACGTCTCACATGAACTTCGCAAGGAAGAAACCGGCATGGCGGCTTCAAAAGTGGCTGCGTTACCGCGAGTACGCGAAGCTTTGTTAAGACGCCAGCGAGCGTTTGCTGAAGGTAAAGGCTTAGTCGCTGATGGTCGAGATATGGGAACCGTTGTTTTCCCAAATGCTACAGCCAAAATATTTCTTGATGCGAGTGCCCACGAGAGAGCGAATAGACGCCTTAAACAGTTGCAAGATAAAGGTTTAGATGTTAAGTTTGGCGACCTTTTAAGCGAGATTCAAGAACGTGACGACAGAGACCGCAACCGTGCTGTTGCTCCTTTACGTCCGGCTGAAGACGCGCTATTGCTTGACTCGACCTCAATGAATATTGACGAAGTCGTAGAAACAGCAATGAAATATATAGAATCTAAATTGGCTGAGTAGTCTATACTCAGTCAGCTGAGAACGTTGGTCGCAAGGATGATGACTGGCGAATTTATCAACCCCATGCGGTAGGATACCCATGGACGTTTAATTAATTGAAGATTAAATAATGACTGAATCTTTTGCTCAACTCTTTGAAGAGTTTCTATCTGAAACTGAATTCCAACAAGGTAGTATCGTTAAAGGTACTGTAGTAGCTATCGAGAACGGTTTCGTTCTTGTTGATGCTGGCCTTAAGTCTGAATCTGCTATCCCTGCTGAACAATTCAAAAACGCTGCTGGCGAACTTGAAGTTGAAGTTGGCGCTGAAGTAGACGTTGCTCTAGACGCTGTTGAAGATGGTTTCGGTGAAACTCAACTTTCTCGCGAGAAAGCTAAGCGTCACGAAGCGTGGATCGTTCTTGAGAAAGCTTACGAAGAAGCTGAAACTGTTGTTGGTATCATCAATGGTAAAGTTAAAGGCGGTTTCACTGTTGAACTAAACGGTATCCGTGCTTTCCTTCCAGGCTCTCTTGTAGACGTACGTCCTATCCGTGACACTGCTCACCTAGAAAACAAAGAGCTAGAGTTCAAAGTTATTAAACTTGACCAGAAGCGCAACAACGTTGTTGTTTCTCGCCGTGCTGTTATCGAATCTGAAAACAGTGTTGAGCGTGATGAGCTTCTTGAAACTCTACAAGAAGGTTCTGAAGTTAAAGGTATCGTTAAGAACCTTACTGACTACGGTGCTTTCGTTGATCTTGGCGGTGTTGACGGTCTTCTACATATCACAGATATGGCGTGGAAACGTGTTAAGCACCCATCAGAGATCGTTAACGTAGGTGACGAGATCCAAGTTAAAGTTCTTAAGTTTGACCGTGAGCGCACTCGTGTATCACTAGGTCTTAAGCAACTTGGCGAAGATCCATGGGTAGCAATCGCTAAGCGTTACCCAGAAGGTCACAAGCTTTCTGGTCGTGTTACTAACCTAACTGACTACGGCTGCTTCGTTGAAATCGAAGAAGGCGTTGAAGGTCTAGTACACGTTTCTGAAATGGATTGGACTAACAAGAACATCCACCCATCTAAAGTTGTTAATGTTGGCGACGAAGTTGAGGTTATGGTTCTTGAGATTGACGAAGAACGTCGTCGTATCTCTCTAGGTCTGAAACAGTGTAAAGCTAACCCATGGCAGTCATTCGCTGAAGCGCAAGCTAAAGGCGATAAAGTTACTGGTAAGATCAAGTCTATCACTGACTTCGGTATCTTTATCGGTCTTGACGGCGGCATCGATGGTCTAGTACACCTATCTGACATTTCTTGGAACGCAACTGGCGAAGACGCTGTTCGTGAATACAAGAAAGGCGATGAAATCTCTGCAGTAGTTCTAGCAGTAGATGCAGAACGTGAGCGTATTTCTCTTGGCGTTAAGCAAATGGAAAATGACCCGTTCAATGCATATGTTGCTGATACTAAGAAAGGCACTCTAGTAAACGGTACTGTAACTGCAGTTGACGCTAAAGGCGCCACTGTTGAGCTTGTAGATGGCGTAGAAGGTTACATCCGCGCTTCTGAAGTTTCACGTGACCGTATCGAAGATGCATCTCTAATCCTAAGCGTTGGTGACAGCGTTGAAACTAAGTTCACTGGTGTAGACCGTAAGAACCGCGTAATCAACCTATCTATCAAAGCTAAAGATGAAGCTGAAGAGCAAGAAGCAATGGCTTCACTGAACAAGTCTGAAGACGGCGGGTTCGGTAATGCTATGGCTGACGCATTCAAAGCTGCGAAAGGCGAATAATAGCTTCTCGTTAAGAGAACAATAGCTATATAGCTAAGAAAGGAACCGAAAGGTTCCTTTTTTTTTGCTAATTTTTTCGATAGGTCTATAATTTCTAAAAAGAATGCCAACGAGGAATATTATGACTAAGTCAGAATTGATAGAAAGACTCTGTTCTGAGCAAACACATTTGTCTGCGAAAGAAATAGAAGATGCTGTAAAAGATATACTAGAACATATGGCTACAACTCTAGAAAGTGGCGATAGAATTGAGATCCGTGGTTTTGGTAGCTTCTCGTTACATTACAGAGAGCCGCGCGTAGGTCGTAATCCAAAGACTGGCGATAAAGTAGAGTTAGAGGGTAAATTTGTTCCTCACTTTAAACCGGGTAAAGAATTACGTGAGCGCGTTAACGTATCTTAATCAGTAAATTATAGTTTTGTTAAGAAACGGCCAGCTTCCCAGTTAGCCGTTTTTTTATAGGCAGAATGTTCATAATAGGCGTGGTTTGTAAGCCAATTTTCCTGCATAATCGTACCTGCTATAAATATTGGGGTAATGGATTATGAAAATAATAAAAATCGTTGTAGTACTTGCTCTGTTCCTTATTGCTTTAGCTTTAGGATCCCAAAACCAAGCTGTTGTTACTTTTAACTACCTTTTAGCGCAAGGTGACTTTCACCTATCGACATTACTCGGTAGTGTTTTTGTAGCTGGATTCTCCTTGGCTTGGTTGATATTTGGCAGTCTTCACTTTAAATCCCAGCTTCAGGTTCGTAAGTTGAATAAGAAGCTTAAAAAATCAACGACTGAAACTTCACCTATTCAGTCAAAAGTATAAAACGGTAGACTTTCCTAGATGTTAGAAATCCTTTTCTTGCTATTACCAATTGCCGCTGCCTACGGGTGGTATATGGGTAATCGTAGCGCCCAGCAAGAAAAACAGAAGCACTCTAACCAGATTTCTCGCCAATATGTCACAGGCCTAAACTTACTTCTATCTGACCAATCAGATAAAGCGGTCGATCATTTTATCGAGCTGCTGCAAGTAGACGACAATACTATTGATACGCACCTCGCACTCGGTAACTTGTTTCGTTCAAGAGGGGAGGTGGACCGCGCTATTCGGATTCACCAAAATCTTATCTCCCGTTCTGGTCTAACTATCGATCAGAAGAATATCGCTCTTCAGCAGCTTGCTAAAGACTATATGGTGTCTGGTTTTTTAGATAGAGCTGAAAAGATTTTTGAGCAACTGACAGAAGAGCCTGATCATAGAGAAGCCGCACTTCAACAGTTGGTCGCGATCTACCAACAAACGAGAGAGTGGGCCAAGGCGATTCATCTCGCAGGCTTATTGGTTAAACTTGGTAAGCCTAGAATACATAAGTCCATTGCTCATTTTTGGTGTGAGTTAGCAATCCAAGAAAAGCAAGATGGCAACGTAGGTAAGTCCATTCAATATTATCATAAGGCTTTATTCGAAGACCCAAAGTGTGTTAGAGCAAGTATTTTACTGGGTAAGCAGTATTTAGAGTCGGAAGAATACCAGAAAACAGTTGAGCACTTAGAGAATGTGCTCGATCAGGACAGTGACTTCGTGAGCGAGGCCTTACCAATATTGGCTGACTGCTACTATCATCTTGGCAATGAAAATGGACTGGTAGAGTTTTTAAGGCGTTGTATTTCAAAGAAATCTGGAGTGTCTGCTGAGTTAATGTTAGCTCAATTGGTTGCCAAACATGAAGGCACAGCTTCCGCTCAAGATCTTCTGACTCGTCAGTTGTTAAAAAACCCGACGATGAAAGGTTTTTATCGTTTGATGGATTACCATTTAGCGAATGCTGAGGAAGGGAGAGCCAAGGAAAGCCTGAGCACGTTACAGAAATTAGTTGGTGAGCAGTTAAAGTTAAAACCTCATTATCGATGCCGAAAGTGCGGTTTTTCAACACACTCAATGCATTGGCATTGCCCTTCATGTAAAGGCTGGGGAGTGATCAAACCGATCAGAGGTTTAGACGGAGAATAGTATATGCAGCTAGTTTGAGCTGCATTTTTTTAGTTTTAATTTATACATTGTGAATTGTTAGGAGAAGAAATGAACGACCAACAAGTGATCGTTGCGCTTGATTATGACAAGCAAACAGATGCGTTAGCCTTTGTCGATAGAATTGATCCAGCATCTTGTCGCCTTAAAGTAGGCAAAGAAATGTTCACTTTATTTGGCCCAGATTTTGTGCGCGAGTTGCATAAACGTGGCTTCTCTGTATTTTTGGATTTGAAGTTCCACGACATCCCCAACACCTGTTCGAAAGCAGTAAGAGCTGCGGCTGAATTGGGCGTTTGGATGGTCAATGTTCATGCGAGCGGCGGTGAGAGAATGATGACAGCCTCG
>NZ_JBNGCJ010000606.1:0-7923 GCF_049974785.1 Vibrio genomosp. F10 str. 9ZD137 | reverse complement strand
AAACCCAATCGGTTGGTTCGGGAAACTATTACAGCAAACCAGTTCGCCTCTTTGCTCAACGACCGAGTGACCATGTTGATTGAATACCGCGACATCAAGCCCGAGCCCTTTCACTTGGCATTCCCCTCTGAAAACAGGTGAAATTGGGCTTCCAAGAACAAAGCACCCGCAAATATCCGTGCCACCAGAGATGGACGCTAAATGCAGATCGGATTTTATACCGTCGTAGACAAAATCGAACTGCTCTGGGTACAGTACCGATCCGGTGGAGCACACGGTTTTTAGTGCGGTAAGGTCGTATTTTTCTCTTGGGATCAGTGAGCTTTTTTCCAGCGCTTGTAGGTATTTAGCCGATGTGCCGAAGAACGACAGCTGTGTTTCTTCAGCCAGCTTCCACAGGCTGTCTTCTGAAGGGAACATTGGGCTGCCATCATAAATCACCAGAGTTGCGCCACTTGCCAGTGCTGAGACGTGCCAGTTCCACATCATCCAGCCACAAGTCGTAAAATAGAACACCCGATCCAGAGGTTGTATATCACAGTGAAGCTGGTGCTCTTTTTGATGGTTGAGTACCGTTCCCCCAACCGAATGCACAATGCACTTTGGTTTTCCCGTAGTGCCAGAAGAGTACAAGATAAACAGGGGGTCATTAAATCCGACACGCTGATAACGAAGCCCTTTAGGCAGGTAATTGGCGAGGATCGATTCCCAATCGGAATACTGTTGTGGGTAATCGTAGTCATCATTCATGACACGAACATAGTCAATTTCACAAATGCTTTCGATACTCGGTAGCGCTTGGGCAATCGTCGCGTTTTTATCATGCAGCGAAAATGATTTTCCGTTGAATTGATAACCATTGCAGCAAAAAAGAACTTTCGGTTTTACCTGCCCAAAACGTTCGATGACGCTATCGCTTCCAAAATCGGGAGAAGTCGATGTCCAAATCGCGCCAAGGCTTGTTGTCGCGAGCATGGCGATGACGGCTTCAGGTATATATGGCAAGTAGCCAGCGACGACATCTCCCTTTTCCACTCCGTTTTGTTTAAGCCATTGCTGAACGATTGACACTTGATCACACAACTCCTGCCAGGTCATTTGTGTATTCTTTCCTTGTTCATTTTTAAACCAGATAGCAATTTCACTGGGCTTCTGGAAAGCGAAGGAAAGGAGATTCTCAGCATAATTGAGCTGAGCCTGAGGGAACCAAATGGTATCTCTATTGGGAAAGAAAGAGCCCCATTTGGCGATACCTTCTCCAAATATGCAATCACCGCGGTAGCCTATAACATCGCAATATTGCCATATTTCAAGCCAAAACTGCTTAGTCTCGGTGATGGACCACTGATGCAATGACGAATAGTCTTCAATAGCTTCACCTTGCATGTTGATATGCTGAATGAATTGATGGAGATTAGACTCTTCAATTCTTTGGGTACTTGGCACCCAAATAGGATCATGGTTTGACATACTGTTCTCAGTTTTCCACATCAGAAATTGACTCTTTAAGTGTTGGTTGCGATCGGCTATTAGTCAAATAAGGTTGATAGCAGGATTTTGAATATTATAGTAAAAAACCAAGTTGTAAATAAAATGTTACACGAATTGGGTGGTTGATTTGTGACCGACTGTTGGCATGCATTTGCGTTAGGAAATAGGATAAACCTAGGGAAGCAATCAGGTATGTGTGATGACTCAGTATCATTCGAAACAAGTGGACAGTCGGGGTTGTGTTGAATGGAGTTCAGCAGAAAACCAGATATGGGAAGCGCTTTATGCTCGTCAGCGGCCTTTGGTCGAAGACCGAGCTTGTCAGTCCTATATCGATGGGCTCGCTATGCTAAATTTGCCCACAGACAGAGTCCCTCAACTTTATGAAATTAGTGATGTTTTATTCAGAGAGACTGGGTGGAGTCTTGCTCCGGTTGCCGCTCTGATTAGTTTTGACCGATTCTTTGAATTACTGGCGGATAAGAAGTTTCCGGTGGCGACATTTCTACGCTCACGGGAAGAGTTTGATTACCTGCAAGAGCCTGATTTTTTCCATGAAGTGTTTGGTCACTGCGCCATGTTAACCAACCCTGACTTTGCCCACTTTACTCATTGCTATGGGCAACTGGGGAAAAATGCTAGTCATCAACAGCGTGTGTACTTAGCGCGCTTGTATTGGTTTACGGTTGAATTTGGTTTGGTTGAGGAGCATGGCGTTAACAAAATTTATGGTGGTGGAATACTGTCTTCTCCTGGAGAAACGTTATACGCACTAGATGATGGTGTTGCGATTCGCCAGCCATTCGATGTGAGCCGAGTATTGCGAACGCCTTATCGGATTGACATTATGCAACCGATCTATTTTGTATTAAACGATCTAAAACAGCTCTACCATTTAAGTCAACGGAACATCATCCAAGATGTCGATAATGCAATCGGCTTAGAGCTTTACCCTGCTTTATTTGAACCTAAGGAAACCTGCGATGTTAAGTAATCGGAAATCGTTAAGTAACATGAAATGTGAAGCGTGCAGCATTGATTCTATTTCACTGACGGAACAAGAACAGCAACAATTATTGGGCCAGCTGGTGGGTTGGGAACTAAAACACGAAGAGGGCATTCCACAACTTGATAAATCTTATAAGTTTAAGAACTATAAACAGGCTTGGGCATTTGCGAATCGAATCTCTGAACTCGCGGAAACCGAGGGGCATCACCCTGCTATTTTGTTGGAGTGGGGAAAAGTGACCGTGACCTGGTGGAGCCACTCAATACGCGGTTTACATAATAACGATTTTGTTTGTGCAGCAAAATGTGATGAGCTGGACTTAGGTTAGTGTTTAGCAAGCTCTTTTGCACTTAGTAGAGCCCTGACCTCAGCAGAGTAAAGTGTTTGTAGTGTGTTTAACTTTTCTAACAATGTATTGGTATCATCGAGTAAGGTGCTATTCGTATTGTGGTATTGATGACTAGAAAGGGCATTGATATTTAAGTCTATTTCTTGGCAGTGAATGCCCATTTTACGCCACATTTGTCGCAGTGATTTGATCTGCGGTAGGGTGTTATTCAGTAACGTTTTCTCTTCGTTAAGTATTTCTACATAGTGACGTGAAGAAGTGATTTGCTGCTCCATCAAAGTACGAAATTCAGTGGCGTCTGGCCGCCATAACAAAATAAGTTCGGCTAGAGTGAACTCTCTATGCAGAAAAATGTGCTGCTGGTACTGCCCTAAAATACGATTAAAGTGAGTTGCCCTTAGGTTATACCATTGGTCAAGATTGTGCTGCTCAGTGAGAGCTTGGTTCCACTCTTCCTCGGTGCAGTGCTGGCTTTTGACCTTTAGTGGTAAAGAGATCAGCAAAGTCGCCGTTATAATGGTTGATACCCAATGTCGTCGCATAGAATTCATACAGTGATAGCGCCTTTAAACATTATAGGAAGTTTATTGGTCGTTGGATGGTCACTGCTGCAAGGAGACCGTTTCAAGGTGAGAGTTCAAAGACGACAGTGCCAAAGCAACAAACACAAAACGACAGTTCTATACTAAGGTGATGGACTTCAAGGTGACACTTCTAAAGCGACAGTCTCAAGGGCACGGTTTCAATATTCAAGACGCTGGCTCTAAGATGAATGATGGACACTCAATATTGAATGTAGGTTTGGTTAATTAATGAAAAAAGTAATAATGATCCTTTTGCTTGTTCTTGGCTTAGCGGGTGCTGGCGCGGGGTTTTACCTATTTTATTGGTTACCGATGCAAGAGAGCGGTGACGTGCCGCCAGTCGCAGAAGAAGCGCCTTCTGATGAGGTAGTAGAGGAACCGCCGCAGGTCATTCAAGAAGTGATTACTGACTATTATGTGAATACCCCCACGCTTGGCGTAAGGGAACGCCCGGATCGCGAAGCGTTTATTGAGCGTCTTTTGTATCGTGGCGCTTTCGTTAAAATCTTAGAACAGCGTGATGGGTGGGGACGTATCTCGGTTTACTACGTCTATGAAGACGGTGGCGAAGAAATCGCAGAGTGGATCCCAATGGAAGGGTTAGTGGAAGAGGCGCCTGTGATTACCAAAGAGGAAAGGCAAGAGACTTTAACCGCCTACATAGACAGTTCGGATGACTTTAATACCCATGAGGTGATGTTTTTAACCACTACGGATGCACTGTTAAAAGATGAAACCTGTACGCCCGGCGATTTTGAAGAGCTTGGTGGTTGGGTTCGGTCAATTCGATACAGTGAGCGTGACGTTTACTTTGTGTATTGTGGTGGGATGAAACAAGCTGATAAGATCTATTTGGATGTAAACAGCGGTGAAACCTTCTATAAATAATGCCTTAGACGGCTAACTTAAAGGGGATACTCAGTCTTGTACTCCTGTCGCGTTATACTCACATAGCCTGACACTTAAACATTTGCTTGATACTTAAACATTTGCTTGATACTCAAACATAGCCTGATACTTAAAAAGCACCATTGAATCGTTCAATAGTGCTTTTTATGTTTCAGGCCTAGTGGCCGGACAATTTTGATAGAGAACCGTCAATAAAACAGCGGAGTATAGGAAAACTTAAGCTTAAGCCGTCGCTTTCGTGTTTTCCGTTACTTTTTCTTCCGTTTCTGCAGAGCTATCAACAAATATCTCAGCGACGGCACTTCGCTCTAGCTCACCTTTGAGATTTCCATCTTCATCGACAACAGGGAGTGAATAATCACAGCCCATAGTCTCAGGAAGAACCGTTTCAATGGCGGCATCTGGGGAAACGGAAGGGACTTCCTCGTAGATGTCATCACTAAATTCACTGACAGAAGCATCATCTGAAGCTTCTTGCAAACCTTCTTGAGTCAGCACGCCTTGATACCCATCTTCTGTGACGTGGTATGCATAGTCATGTTTACTCTTTTTCATCAGCGATAATGCTTCTTCAATGGTTTCAGCGGTAATACGGTACGCTGGTGGCTGCATAACCGTTTCCACTGTCAGTGCTCGAGCGCGGTTCACATCTTTAACAAATGCTTCAACGTATTCATCAGCAGGGTAAAGTAAAATTTCGTCTGGCGTACCTTGTTGAACCAGTTCGCCATCTTTCAAAATGGCAATACGGTCACCCAGTCGTAAAGCTTCATCAAGATCGTGAGTAATGAAAATGATGGTCTTGTGCAGTTTTTGCTGAAGCTCAATCAGTTGATCTTGCATTTCACTGCGTATTAGCGGGTCTAATGCCGAAAACGCTTCGTCCATCAATAGGATTTCCGCATCGGTCGAGAGTGCTCTAGCCAGGCCTACGCGCTGTTGTTGACCGCCAGAAAGCTGAGACGGATACTGCTCGTTGTACCCTTTCAAGCCAACGGTTTCTATCCACTCATTCGCTTTCTCTAAACGTTGCTGTTTAGGCACGCCTTGGATCTCAAGCCCATAAGCAACATTATCAATGACTTTACGATGTGGCATTAAACCAAAGCGTTGGAAGACCATCGACATCTTTTGGCGGCGAAACTGTTCAAGTTCTTTCTGACGAAGCGTCATGACATCCGTACCTTCGACATCGATTTGACCAAGGGTAGGGTCGATCAATCGGTTAAAGTGACGGATAAGAGTTGATTTACCGGAACCCGATAGGCCCATAATGACGAATATTTCGCCTTTGTTAATGCTGAGATTGATGTCTTTTAAACCTACGGTATGTCCTGTCTCTTCGAGTATTTGATCTTTACTCATGCCCGCTTTAACACGTTCAACAACACTTTGAGGTTTCGGTCCAAAAATTTTGTATAAGCCACGGATTTCAATGAGTGGTTTAGTCATGTTTTAGATCTCCAAGGTGTGCTTGTGTACGTTTGGCATACGCTTGAGAAGCTCGGTCAAATAGGATAGCAAGAGCCACAATGGCAAAACCGTTGAGAAGCCCGAGGGTAAAATATTGATTGGTAATGGACTTAAGAACAGGCTGGCCTAGCCCTTTTACACCTATCATCGATGCGATAACGACCATGGAAAGTGCCATCATGATGGTCTGGTTGATGCCTGCCATGATGGTTGGCATCGCCAGCGGAAGCTGTACACCAAATAAGCGTTGTTTGCTGCTTGCTCCAAATGCTGTCGCAGCTTCCAGTACTTCTTTATCGACCAGTCGAATACCCAAATTGGTTAATCGAATCACCGGTGGGATAGCGTAGATAACAACCGCAATTAATCCAGGGATTTTGCCAATGCCTAAAAGCATCACTACAGGAATAAGGTAGACGAACGCTGGCATGGTCTGCATAACATCCAGCATGGGAGTAACAACTGATTGAACGCGATTGGAACGCGCCATGGCAATCCCTATCGGAATGCCTAAACAGATCGCGAGCAAGGTACAAACGGTAATGATACTGAGCGTTCGCATTGTATCTTCCCACATACCAAAGTAGCCAATCAGTATGAAAGAGATAAGCCCACCAAGTGCCAATTTCCACGAGCGACTAGCGGCATACACTAGCCCAGTGGTGAGCACTAAAACAATAAACCAAGGGGTGGATAATAGGAGCTTTTCAAACCAGACGAGAAAAGTGAGCAGTGGGTCAAAAAATGATTCAATCATGTCGCCGTATTCACGAGAAAAATCGCGATAGGCGCCATCTAATGTTTTGCGGATGAGTCGTAGATCTGAACGGTCCATTTCTGGGAAACTGTTCAGCCAATTACTGTCAGCCATTGTTTTTTCCTTTTAATTCCGAGGCAAACTTATGAGTTTGCCTCGGTTTTCAACTTAACACGACGTGTCCTACGTCGTTACAACAAGTAGTACGCTTTTTACGTTGCAGTACTTGTTAACGTGTGAACATCTAACTTTTATATTAGAGCCAAGACATCACTTAAAAACGATGCCTCATAAGCTATGCCTCATAAACTATGTCTCATAAACTACGCATTAAAAACTACGCCTTAAAAACGGTCGTTTCAGATTTACAGTTTCAAACATAGGGCCCCAAAAATACTAGAGTGCGTTTTCTACTTTCTTCGCAATCTCGGCAGAAACCCATGGGTGCCAGATTTCAGGTGATTCGGAAAGGAAGTGATACATGCCTTCTTCCCCGTCAGCCTGGTTGTCTTCCATCCATGCTAACAACTCATTCATTTTTTCGTTGGTAAAACCACGATTACCTAAATAAGCGTATGCTTCCGGTGCTTTTGACGCGAAGGCTTCGGTTGTCATTGTGTGTACTGGAGAAGGTGGGTACATGGTAGGCTTGGGTGATTCACACTCTTCTTTAGTCGTACAGCCGACGAACTCTTCCAGGTCAACGCCGCTGCCAAAATCAACTTTCACCATGTTGTATTTGCCGAGTACCGCCGTCGGTGCCCAGTAGTAACCAAACCAAGCTTCTTCACGCGCATACGCTTTTGCAATCGCACCAGAAAGGCCAGCACTTGAACCTGGGTCTACAATTTCAAAGCCTGCGTCTTCAAGTTTCAATGCTTTAAATAAATTACCCGCACTGATTTGACAGTTCCAACCAGCTGGGCAGCTGTAGAACGCAGACACATCTTTACTTTCTGGGTGCTCGAACATTTTTGCGTGCTTGATAACGCCTTCAATAGTGGCCATTTCTGGGTGTTTATCGACTAAATATTGCGGTACCCAAAAGCCTTCTTCACCACCGTTCACTAAAGATTTTCCGGCGTAACGTAAACGTTTTTCTGCTACACCTTTGTCTAACGCTTCTTTCATCGCATTACTCCAAAACTCAGGAGCAATATCAGGCTGGCCTTTTTCAATCATTGACGTACCCGTTGGCATTGTATCGCCAGGGATGAGCTCGGCATCACAATCATAACCATGCTCTAGAATGAATTTATCAATGTTTGCGATAAGGCTTGCGGAAGACCAGTTCATGTCAGCGATAGTGACTGAACCGCATTCGTTGGCGTTTGCAGCCGTTGACGTTGTA
>NZ_JBNGCJ010000605.1:0-7670 GCF_049974785.1 Vibrio genomosp. F10 str. 9ZD137 | reverse complement strand
GGCAGTGCTGGTCTCTGGTGGTCATAGCATGATGGTGGAAGTGCATGGTGTCGGTGAATATAAAATTCTTGGTGAATCGGTGGATGATGCCGCTGGGGAAGCGTTTGATAAAACAGCGAAACTCATGGGGCTAGATTACCCAGGTGGACCGTTATTAGCTAAATTGGCAGAGAATGGCACTAAAGGGCGCTTCAAATTCCCTAGGCCGATGACCGATAGACCTGGGCTTGATATGAGTTTTTCAGGTTTGAAGACTTTCACAGCCAATACCATTGCTGCTAACGATAACGACGATCAAACTCGTGCCGATATTGCGTATGCGTTCCAAGAAGCCGTGTGTGATACGTTAGTGATTAAGTGCAAACGCGCATTACTTCAAACAGGCATGAAACGCATTGTGATTGCAGGTGGCGTGAGTGCGAATAAACAGCTTCGTCAATCTCTTGGTGAATTGGCGGAAAAAGTGGGTGGTGACGTTTATTATCCGCGTACTGAGTTTTGTACTGATAATGGCGCCATGATTGCTTACGCGGGTATGCAGCGTCTTAAAAATGGTGAGACCAGTGATTTGTCGGTGCAAGCGATACCGCGTTGGCCGATTGACCAGCTTAAACCGGTTAGCTCAAATCCATAACGGCATAACGAGTGAAAATTAGATGTTTGTTTTAAGGTCTCATTATGAGGCCTTTTTTAATCCCTGTTTTTTCTCGCCCACTTTGGGTTCGGTGCCGTCTAATAAACGTCGAATATTTGGTCCATGACGAAACACAATTAAGCAACATAACATGGCCACAGGCAAGGTATATTGCGGCTTTATCAACCAGGTATAAAATGGGGTGAGAAGTACGGTAACCAGCGCAGCCAGAGAAGAATAACGAAATACAATCGCGACCGATAACCAAGTCAACACAATGAGACCGGTGAGCCCTAGACCAATAGGCGCTATCGAGCCTAAGGCTGTAGCGACTCCTTTCCCCCCTTTAAAGTGAAAGAAGATAGGATACATATGGCCAAGGCAGGACGAGATCGCCACGATGCCTAAAAGAAACGAATCTATATCGAGGAAGTAGCCACCCCATACAGGAATGGTCCCTTTCAACATATCGCACAATAACACCGCAGCGGCTGCTTTCTTTCCACCTACTCGTAGTACATTTGTCGCGCCTGGGTTTTTTGAACCGACTTCTCTGGGATCCTGAAGACGCAACACTCGACAGATCAATACCGCACTCGAGATCGATCCGAGCAGATAGGCTGAAATGATCAATGTGAGAACAAGTGGGCTCATGCAGTGTTTACTCGTGTAAAGCCCCAACTTATATAGAAGTTAGGAGAGTTAGGTAATAATAAAGGAGCGCTATGAAACAGATGCTCTAAAAGCAAGTAGTTGTTATCATATCGTGATTCATACCATCACACTACTCTCATATGAAGAAGTGAGTGTGATTGATTACCTCAGGATAGTAAGTTGTTTTGACCTACTTAGGTATCCGACCTCTACAAAGGACAGACTCCATCATGGATAAAGTATTTATTGAACAGCTAGAAGTGATTACGACCATCGGTGTTTACGACTGGGAGCAAGAGATCAAACAGAAGCTCGTTCTTGATATCGAAATGGCTCACAATAATCAACCTGCGGGAAAAAGTGATGATGTTGCGGACGCTCTCGATTACTTTGAAGTGAGTCAGGCTGTTTTAAAGCATATTGAACACGGAACGTTTTTGTTGGTTGAACGCGTGGCTGAAGAAGTGGCAGAGTTGATCATGGGACGCTTTAATGTTCCTTGGATCAAAATTCGCTTAACCAAGCCAGGTGCGGTTGCTCAAGCTCGAGGTGTGGGAGTGATCATTGAGCGAGGCAAGCAATGATCACCGCATACATTGGTGTAGGAACCAATGTAGAACGTGAAAAACACGTCGAGGCAGCGGTCAATGAACTTTCTTTGTTAGGTGAAGAACTAAGGCTATCGACGATCTATCAATGTGCGCCAGTTCATTTTGACGGGGATAATTTTTTTAATCTTGTAATAGAAATGAAAACCGCACTTTCTTTAACGGAACTTTCACAAGCATTACGTAACGTTGAAATGCGTTGGGGTCGATCGGATTTTGCGCAAAAGTATCAAGATCGAACGTTAGATCTTGATATCATTTTGTTTGGGGAAGAGGTGAGCGAAAGTGATCCGCAATTACCAAGAAGTGACATATTCAAATACTCATTTGTTATTCAACCACTTTATGAATTGTGCCCTGATTTACACATTCCATTAGATGGAAGAACGGTCCAACAGGTTTGGAACCAGTCCACTGATTTTGACACGTTAACCGGTATTGAACCCTGGTTTGAACTAAAGAAATAATGAGATTTTAATGAGTTATATTGAAGCTTTTGTCCTTGCCCTTATTCAAGGACTGACGGAATTTTTACCTATTTCCAGCTCTGCGCATTTAATTTTACCTTCTGCTGTCTTGGGTTGGGAAGATCAAGGTTTAGCGTTTGATGTCGCTGTACATGTGGGTACATTAGCCGCAGTGATCATCTATTTTCGTAAAGAAGTGATCTCACTACTCAGTGCTTTTTTAGGATCCATCTTTAAAGGCGAACGAAGTAAAGAATCAAAACTGGCCTGGATGATCATTCTAGCGACGATCCCCGCCTGTCTGTTTGGTCTGTTCATGAAAGATCTGATCGAAATATATTTACGCAGTGCTTGGGTTATTGCTACGACGACCATCGTCTTTGGTTTATTGCTTTGGTATGTCGATAAAAATGCCACTTTGGTCGACGACGAATACCAAGCTGATTGGAAAAAATCACTGTTTATTGGTGTTTCACAAGCCTTGGCAATGATCCCCGGCACCTCTCGCTCTGGCGCCACGATAACAGCGGCAATGTATTTGGGGTTTACTCGTGAGGCGGCGGCTCGATTTTCATTTCTTATGTCGATTCCGATCATCTTACTGGCTGGCGGGTACTTGGGGCTAAAGCTTATTTCCAGTGGTGAGCCGGTTCATTTAGGTGTGCTGATGACAGGAATCGTAACGTCATTTGTCAGTGCTTATATCTGTATTCATCTATTTTTGAAACTGATTTCACGTATGGGTATGACACCGTTTGTCATATACCGCCTAATACTGGGCTTCGGATTGTTTGCATTTTTACTGTTTAACTAGGGCGTAATGAGTCTGTTGCATTTAGGTGGTGCTTGTTAAAGAGCGCCACTTGCTAACGGATCCCTGTTTGTAATGGATTCCTTGCTTGTTAAGGATCCTTAGTGTGTACGACCTCGCTTGAAAAGCGCCATTGTGGTATATATGTTGCCTTTCAGTCTCTTTCTCCTTTACTGCGTTACGATTATGCGAATTTTTGTTTTGACCTTAACACTCCTGTTCGGCTGGCTGCAGTACACATTGTGGTTTGGCAAAAACGGCATTATTGATTTCAATCTAGTGAATAGTGAGATTCAAGCTCAGCATCGAGTGAACGATAATCTTCGTGCTCGTAATGATGAAATGTTTGCTGAAATTGATGACTTGCGCCAAGGCTTAGATGCCATTGAAGAGCGAGCAAGACATGAGCTTGGTATGGTAAAAGAAGGAGAAACTTTCTACCGCTTGATTGGAGAGGAATCACACTAGAATGCCAAATAAACATTCCCCAAACTCCATCGTAGCTATCGTGCCTGCTGCGGGCGTGGGCAGCCGAATGAAGGTTGATCGTCCGAAACAGTATTTAACGATAAACGATACGGCCATTTTAGAACACACCGTCCTTAAGCTACTTTCTCACCCTAAGATTGATACGGTGGTTGTCTCGGTCACAGATGGCGATCCTTATTTCTCAAGTTTATCCATTGCCAATCAATCGAATGTCATCCGTGTTAGTGGTGGAAAAGAGCGGGCTGACTCTGTGTTATCCGCATTAGAGTATCTGAATCAAGAAAACGTATCAGAATGGGTGTTAGTCCACGATGCCGCGAGGCCCTGCGTACAACTCAAAGATATTGACCGTTTGATTGAGACGGCTTTAGCCCATGAGGTTGGCGCGATATTGGCTTGCCCGGTACGAGATACAATGAAACGCTCCGATAGCACCAATAATATCGACTCAACCGTCGAACGAAATAACCTATGGCATGCATTAACGCCACAAATGTTTCGAACAAGCTCGCTTTATCACGCACTCAATGACGCGTTAAAAGCTGAAGCAACCATTACCGATGAAGCATCGGCAATGGAACGACTCGGCCTTGCGCCTGCGTTGGTTCATGGCCGTTCTGACAATATTAAAATCACTCAACCGGAAGACTTGTCTTTGGCTGAGTTTTATTTAAGCCATAATAAGGAAAAAGAGTCATGCGAATAGGCCATGGTTTTGATGTGCATAAATTCGGTGGTCAAGGCCCCGTCATTATTGGTGGAGTCGCGATTCCTTACGAACAAGGGCTCCTTGCCCATTCCGATGGTGATGTCGCTTTACACGCATTAAGTGATGCTTTGCTTGGTGCGATTGCCGCGGGTGACATCGGGCGTCATTTTCCCGATACCGATGATAAGTGGAAAGGGGCTGATAGCCGAGAGCTGCTAAAAGATGTTTATCGTCGCGTAAAAGACCAAGGTTATATACTGGGTAATGCAGACATTACTATCATGGCCCAATCACCCAAAATGGCGCCACACATTGAAGCAATGTGCGCGGCGATCGCTCAAGATTTAGAAACGGATCTTAGCAATGTCAACGTGAAAGCAACAACGACAGAGCGGCTTGGCTTTACTGGACGGAAAGAAGGCATTGCGTGTGAAGCGGTTGTATTGCTCATGAAAAAATAACGCCACTCACCATAGAAAAAGCATGATTAATAGAGTAGCGCTTGCAGTAGCGGTACGTTAAAACCCAATTAAACAGTCACACGGTGACGGAAGAAAACTATGTCAGATGTTTTATCTCAGTTTCATTACTTACACGGTAAACCAAGCGCAAAAGCAAAACTCAAAGCCAAAGCTGAAGATTTTAAAGTCAGTGAAGATCTCGGTTATGAGTTTACAGGCTCTGGTGAGCATCTGATGATACGCATACGAAAAACGGGAGAGAACACCAGCTTCGTTGCCAATGAACTTGCTAAGGCCTGCCAGGTCAAATCTAAAGATATTAGCTGGGCTGGATTAAAAGATCGCCATGCAGTAACAGAGCAGTGGCTCAGTGTTCACTTACCGACAGGCGAAACTCCGGACTTCAGTGCTTTTTTGGCTCAATACCCAAGCATTGAAATATTAGACACTCAGCGCCATAACAAAAAACTGCGTCCAGGCGATCTTGCGGGCAATGATTTTGAGATAACCTTGTCTGATGTCACCAATGTTGAACAGGTTATTGAACGCATTGAAAAAATAGAAAAACTGGGCGTGCCAAACTATTTTGGCAGTCAACGTTTTGGTCATCAGGGAAATAACCTTGAGGAAGCTCGTCGTTGGGGGCGTGACAATGTTCGAACGCGTAATCAGAATCAGCGTAGCTTGTATTTGTCATCTGCTCGTTCATGGATATTTAACAAAATAGTGTCAGCTCGTATAGAGCAAGGTGTCTTCGATACGTTATTGGTGGGCGATGTCGTTTCAGGCAGTGAATCGGGCTTAGTGACCGAGGACAATATTGCCTCACTACAACAAGCTCTGAGCCGAAAAGATATTCAAATTACAGCAGCGATGGCCGGTGACAATGAGCTGCCAACAAAGGGCAAAGCACAAGAACTAGAGCTGCCTAACCTAGACAGTGAACCGGACTTAATGGCTTTGATTCGAGGCAATCGCATGCGACACGATCGCAGAGCTGTGCTTTTACAGCCTAAAAATTTCACATGGACACATAATGAAAACAGCGTGACATTAACGTTCTCATTAGATTCAGGGAGTTTCGCGACCTCTATTGTTAGAGAGTTGGTGGAAGAAGAAGTGGTAGAGAGAGTGTACTAAAGCAAAATGAATATGAAGCCAAAGTTAAAAGTATTACTAAGTAACGACGATGGTGTTCACGCAAAAGGCCTCCATGCATTAGCGAACGCACTAAAAGATATCGCAGAGATAGTGATTGTTGCTCCTGATCGTAATCGTTCAGGGGCATCAAATTCATTGACGTTAGAGCAGCCACTAAGAGTGAACGAAATATCACCTTCTGTATATTCAGTTCAGGGAACCCCAACCGACTGCGTCCATTTTGCACTGAATGAATTGATGAAAGATGATCTCCCTGATTTGGTATTAACGGGTATTAACCACGGTGCTAATCTTGGTGATGATGTGCTTTATTCAGGCACGGTCGCGGCGGCAATGGAAGGGCATTTTTTGGGGGTGCAGTCGATCGCCTTTTCATTAGTAGGAAAGGTCAATTTTGATGTGGCTGCGCAAGTGGCTAAAAATATCGTCGAGCAACATATGGCTCAGCCTATCCCAACCAATCGATTGCTCAATGTCAATATTCCAGATGTCGATAGCCACCATGATTTAGAGATCAAAGTGACACGATTAGGTGCCCGTCATCACGCTGAGAATATGATAAAGCAGCAAGATCCGCGTGGGCATGATATTTATTGGTTAGGCCCCCCAGGAAAAGAGCAAGATGCTGGTGAGGGAACGGACTTTTATGCCGTAGATAAACGACAGGTTTCAGTGACGCCACTTCAAGTGGACCTCACCGCACACGAATCTTTACGAGCTATGGAACATTGGTTTAAGGAAAAAGCACTATGACAAACCCACATGCAGACAAGCTGATAGAGTTTCTTGTCGCGAGTGGTATTAAAGACCCGCGAGTATTACAAGCCATTCATAACCTTCCCCGAGAGAGCTTTGTTTCTCAGGCAATGATTCATCAAGCTTACGACAACAATGCTTTACCTATTGGGCAAGGGCAGACCATCTCTCAGCCTTACATTGTTGCAAAAATGACAGAATTGCTCGGTTTAAAAAGCAACAGCAAGGTCTTAGAAGTTGGTACGGGTTCGGGTTATCAAACCGCCGTATTGGCGCAATTAGTCGATCATGTTCATTCCATTGAAAGAATTAAAGCGTTGCAATGGGATGCCAAAAGACGTTTAAAGCAATTGGATCTGTATAACATCTCCACCAAACATGGTGATGGCTGGAAAGGGTGGGCCAATAAAGCGCCATTCGATGCCATTATTGTTACCGCTGCTCCAAACAGCGTACCTGAGGCATTGCTCGAGCAGCTTGCGGAAGGTGGAAGAATGATCATTCCTGTGGGAGAAGAAGAGCAGCAGCTCATAAAGATCACTCGGCAAGGCAGTGAGTATCTTTATGAGAATATAGAGATGGTGCGTTTTGTCCCTCTCGTTGCCGGTGATCTTGCGTAACGATGAAAAGCTTAGTCCGGAACTTAGTCGTAATTGTTTGTGTCAGTGCTCTTCTCGGGTGCACGGCAAGAAATCCTGCGCCTGTCTCCGGACTAAATAAAGATTACAACAGTGTCTCTCGTGGCAGTTATCGCGGCAGCTTCTATGAGGTGAGCAAAGGCGATACGCTCTACTTTATCAGTTATATAACGGATAAGGACGTGAATGAGATAATTCGCTATAACAATTTAAAAGAACCTTATACGATCCATCCAGGGCAAAAACTAAACTTATGGCGTAGTAACTAGATCGGAAGAGCGG
>NZ_JBNGCJ010000604.1:0-11695 GCF_049974785.1 Vibrio genomosp. F10 str. 9ZD137 | reverse complement strand
CTGAGCCGCTCTTCCGATCTGTATCATTCTACGGCTGTTGGTTTACTTCATTACGCAAAAGACAGTCAAATAAGCGATGACATTGAATACAGCGAACCTAAACGCCAATCAATGTCGAGTTTAATTGGTCGTTTACGTAATTGGATACAAAAAGAGTTTTAACCTGAATAGCAGGAAAAACGGAGATAACAAATGTTTGAACCGATGATGGAAATGTCTGACGATGCCGTAATCAAAGTCGTTGGAGTTGGTGGCGGTGGTGGTAATGCCGTTGAACACATGGTGCGTGAGTCTATTGAAGGCGTAGAATTCATCAGTGTCAACACGGATGCACAAGCACTTCGTAAAACGAGTGTTAACAGCGTTATTCAGATTGGTGGTGATATCACTAAAGGTCTTGGTGCAGGCGCTAACCCTCAGGTTGGCCGAGATGCAGCATTGGAAGATCGAGAAAGAATTAAAGAAGTTCTGAGCGGTGCCGATATGGTATTTATAGCCGCTGGAATGGGCGGTGGTACTGGAACAGGTGCTGCGCCAGTTATCGCTGAAGTAGCAAAAGAATTAGGTGTATTGACCGTTGCTGTTGTCACTAAGCCATTCAGCTTTGAAGGTAAAAAACGTTTAGCCTTTGCTGAACAGGGTATTGAAGAGCTATCTAAGCATGTTGACTCATTAATTACGATCCCTAATGAGAAGTTGCTTAAAGTTCTTGGACGCGGCGTGACTTTGCTAGAAGCGTTTGGCAGTGCTAACGATGTACTGAAAAATGCGGTTCAAGGTATTGCCGAGCTGATCACTCGCCCAGGCATGATTAACGTCGATTTTGCCGATGTACGAACAGTGATGTCAGAAATGGGTCATGCAATGATGGGCAGTGGTGTTTCAAGAGGTGAAGACCGTGCTGAAGAAGCGGCTGAAACCGCCATTTCCAGTCCATTATTGGAAGACATTGATTTAGCGGGTGCGCGTGGTGTTCTTGTTAACATTACAGCGGGTCTAGATATGCGCTTAGATGAGTTTGAGACAGTGGGTAACACTGTTAAAGCATTCGCCTCTGATAATGCAACGGTTGTGATTGGTACTTCTCTTGATCCAGACATGACTGATGAAATCCGAGTGACAGTGGTTGCTACTGGTATCGGCACAGAGAAGAAACCTGATATTACATTGGTTGCTGGCGGTAAAGCGAAAGTAGCTCCGGTTACTCAGCCACAAACTTCAGCACCAGCGAAAACTGAGGAAAAGGCGGCACAGCCTTTGCAAGAAAAACCTCAAGTTGCCGCTCAAACAGCAACGACACCGACAACGTCAAACTCAGGACAAGCAGCAACAGCGCCTAAGCCTGAGAAAGAAAATGCGTATTTAGATATTCCGGCATTTTTACGTCGTCAAGCTGATTAATAATTGTACGTAATTTGACAGTGTTCAAAATTATGTTAGCATGCCCGGTCTGTGTCACAGCAGACCGATATATGTAGCAAGTTTATTAAGGGTAGTAGATGATTAGACAACGTACATTGAAAGAGATAGTGAAAACAACTGGTGTGGGACTCCACTCTGGTCGTAAAGTCACACTTACTCTTCGCCCTGCTGCTGCAAACACCGGTATTATTTATCGTCGTACCGATGTCAATCCTCCTGTCGATTTCCCTGCTGACCCTGAGTCAGTAAGAGATACCATGCTTTGTACTGCTTTAGTTAATGAAGACGGTGTCAGAATCTCGACGGTAGAGCACCTCAATGCGGCGCTTGCAGGTATGGGGATTGATAACGTAATCGTTGAAGTTGATGCACCTGAAATTCCGATTATGGATGGCAGTGCGAGCCCATTTGTATTCTTATTACAGCAGGCCGGTATTGAAACTCTAAACTCACCAAAACGCTTTATTCGTATTAAAAAACCAGTACGTTTTGAAGATGGAGATAAGTGGGCAGAGTTTGTTCCGTTTAATGGCTTCCGTATGGATTTCGAGATTGAATTCGATCACCCTGCAATAGAGATCGATGAACAACGATTGCAGTTTGATTTCTCTTCTCAAGGGTTTATCAAAGACATCTCTCGTGCTCGTACCTTCGGTTTTATGCGTGATATTGAGTATCTTCAATCGCAGAATCTGTGTTTAGGCGGTAGCTTTGATTGTGCTATCGTACTTGACGAATACCGTATTCTTAATGAAGAAGGCCTTCGTTTTGCTAACGAGTTTGTGACCCATAAAGTCCTCGACGCAATTGGTGATTTATACATGTGCGGACACGCCATTATCGGTGAATTCCGAGCTTATAAATCAGGCCATGGTTTGAATAACCAACTTTTAAGAGCGGTTCTTGCCGATCAAGAAGCATGGGAATGGGCGACGTTTGAAGAGGCGGCTGGCTCTCCAGTAGCGTTTGCGGACCCTAGTTTCGTTATTGCTTAGATTATAAAAAAACCAGACTGATAAGTCTGGTTTTTTTAACTTCCAATATTGTTAACGCAAATTATTAGATAGTTAAAACGTCGAGCAGGATATTGTTGCTGCTTGCGCAGACTTATTTCCTATTCCTTCTTTTTGTCTACTTTTCTTTATCTGCCAATTGAGCGATACGCTCCAAACGATCTCGTATTTTCTGTGGCGCCATTTCAGCAACGACCATTAATGCCTGTGCTGCACTTTTGGAAATAGGCGGGCGTTTTATACGGATGTCTTTTTCTTTCGCCAAATCGGTCTTTCGATAGAGGCTAGGGTTGATTTTTACTTCCAACGAAATTAAACGAGCAAAGCCCACCGCGCGTAAGTGATTCAAAATGGTTAAGCGGTCATAATCAAGCTTCATTTTGATCGAAGCGCTTGCGACTTCAATGAGCAAATGGCTTCCTCGAACATTGGCTGCACGGCAATGTTTAACCACATTGGCAGGTAGAAATTTTTGAAGTTCGCTATTAATAATCAAAATTTCTTTAGCGTGTTGCTGGATCTGGTTGAGCTTTGATTCAGACAGTAGCTCTTGAGTTAAGGTTGGGCGGTGATCTCTCATAGCAGTTCCAAGCGTTGTATTGATTTCATTTTAGTGCATCTAGAAGCTAGGTAATAGCGTTAAATGGGCACAATAGATAACCAATTTTCAAAAAAAATTAAGTGCGCTTCAAACAAATGACGCACCTATTGGTTGTTAGTGATAAAATTCCTTACACTATCGGCACAAATTATAACTATCGCCTTGAAATGTTAACGCCTCATCACAATATCAGTGATACATGATTTATCTCAGTATTCTTAGTTTAAAACTGGTTAAGACTGAAGGCATTTAGAGTAGATCGCATTCGATCTAAATTTAGAGAGATTCATAGCAAATGATAACTAATCTAATGACGAAGGTTTTTGGCAGTCGCAATGACCGAACCTTGCGTCGTCTAAAAAAGATCGTAAAAGAAATAAATAATTATGAGCCGACTTTTGAAGCTCTTACCGATGAAGAATTGAAAGCAAAGACGGTTGAATTTCGTCAACGCCTAGAAAAAGGTGAGTCGTTAGATAACTTACTTCCTGAAGCATTTGCAACGGTCCGTGAAGCATCGAAGCGTGTTTATGGTATGCGTCACTTCGACGTTCAGCTCCTTGGTGGCATGGTCCTAAATGAAGGGAAAATTGCCGAGATGCGTACCGGTGAAGGTAAAACACTCACCGCGACTCTACCTGCTTATCTTAATGCCTTGCCTGGCAAGGGTGTTCATGTCGTCACGGTGAATGATTATCTGGCTCGACGTGATGCAGAAACAAACCGTCCACTGTTTGAATTCTTAGGCATGACGGTTGGCACTAATGTTCCTAATATGCCTCCTCAAGAGAAGAAAGAATCTTACCTAGCGGATATTTTGTATGGAACCAATAACGAGTTCGGCTTTGACTATTTACGCGATAATATGGCCTTCCGTGATGAAGACCGAGTGCAACGAGCAAGATTCTTTGCGGTTGTCGATGAAGTCGATTCGATTTTAATTGATGAAGCGCGTACACCCCTTATCATTTCTGGTCCAGCGGAAGATAGCTCTGAGCTTTACGCTAAGATTAACACTCTGATTCCTGAACTTCAGCGTCAAGAAAAAGAAGATTCGGAAGAGTACCGTGGTGATGGGCATTACACCCTAGATGAAAAATCGAAGCAGGTATATCTGACTGAAACTGGGCAAGAGTTCGTTGAAGAGCTCATGTTGGAAAATGGACTAATGGAAGAAGGGGATACCCTCTATTCACCGACTAACATCAGTTTATTGCATCATGTGAATGCCGCACTTCGTGCACACGTGTTGTTTGAGAAAAATGTTGATTACATCGTTAATGAAGACGGCGAAGTCGTTATTGTTGATGAACATACTGGCCGTACTATGCCAGGGCGTCGCTGGTCTGAAGGTTTACACCAAGCTGTTGAAGCAAAAGAAGGTGTGAAAATTCAAAATGAAAACCAAACATTAGCCTCTATTACATTCCAGAATTTTTTCCGTCTGTATGAAAAGCTGTCTGGAATGACAGGAACGGCAGACACCGAAGCATTTGAATTTCAGTCTATCTATGGTTTAGAAACAGTGGTTGTTCCAACCAATAAACCAATGATTCGTAATGATATGCCCGATGTTGTTTATCGTACTGAAGCAGATAAATTCAATGCTATCATTGAAGACATTAAAGAAAGAGTGGCTAACGGTCAGCCTTCACTGGTTGGTACTGTCTCGATTGAAAAATCAGAATTGCTTTCTAATGCGCTTAAAAAAGCCAAAATTAAACATAATGTCCTGAACGCGAAGTTCCATGAAAAAGAAGCTGAAATTGTAGCAAGTGCTGGTATGCCAAGCGCGGTAACTATCGCAACCAACATGGCAGGTCGTGGTACGGATATTGTACTTGGTGGAAGTTGGCAGGCTAAAGTTGAGCAACTGTCTAACCCGACAGAGGAACAAATCCAAGAAATAAAGAGTGCATGGAAAGTAGTGCATGATGAAGTTCTAGCTTCAGGTGGCCTTCATATTATAGGTACTGAGCGTCATGAGTCTCGTCGTATCGATAATCAACTTCGTGGACGTTCTGGCCGCCAAGGTGATGCGGGTTCATCTCGTTTTTATCTATCGATGGAAGATTCGTTGTTACGTATCTTTACCTCTGATCGTATGGCAGGTCTAATTCAAAGTGGTATGGACGAAGGTGAAGCGATTGAAAGTCGTATGCTTTCTCGTTCTATTGAAAAAGCACAGCGCAAAGTTGAAGGTCGCAACTTCGATATTCGTAAACAATTGCTTGAGTACGATGATGTTGCCAATGATCAGCGAAAAGTGGTTTACGAACTTCGTGATGAGTTAATGAGTGCAGATGATATCAGCGAAATGCTCGAACACAACCGCAACGACGTCCTAACCTCTATTATTGATGAGTACATCCCACCTCAGTCTTTAGAAGATATGTGGGATGTATCAGGCCTTGAAGAACGCTTAAAAAATGATTTTGATCTAGAGGCTTCGATTCAAACATGGCTTGATGAAGACGACAAGCTGTACGAAGAAGCGTTGCGTGACAAGCTACTGGCTTACGCCGTTGAAGTGTATAAGTCGAAAGAAGAAGTAGTCGGTGCAAGCGTACTGCGCAACTTCGAAAAATCAGTCATGTTGCAAACACTCGACACGCTTTGGAAAGAGCACCTAGCTGCGATGGATCACCTTAGACAAGGTATTCACCTTCGAGGTTACGCTCAAAAGAACCCGAAACAAGAGTATAAGCGTGAATCGTTCGAGCTATTTGAAGGGATGCTCGAGTCATTAAAATTTGACGTGATTACGATTTTGTCAAAGGTGCGAGTACAGCAGCAAGAAGAAGTTGAAAGAATGGAAGCTCAACGTCGTGCACAAGCGGAAGAAGCGGCACGCAGAGCCCAAGCTCAACACGCAAGTGCAGAAAATCAGCTAGCGGATGAAAGCTCAGAACACGAAGAAGGTCACCAGCCTGTTGTTCGTGATGAGAGAAAGGTTGGACGTAACGAACCTTGTCCGTGTGGTAGCGGTAAGAAATATAAGCAGTGCCACGGCAAAATAGCTTAAATGAATACCTAATTAAATCGAGTCGCATTAGCGGCTCTTTTTTTAACTAAATACTGTGCTTTAACCTAAATACAAAGAAATACGTAGAACATAACGAGTTTTAAATGAAAAGAATTCATATTGTTGCGGCTATCATTTTTAACACTGATAAGTCAAAAATATACATTACCCAACGACCTGAACATCTGCATAAAGGCGGTTTTTGGGAGTTTCCTGGAGGGAAGGTTGAACAAGATGAGTCTATCGATCAGGCGATGATACGAGAGTTACATGAAGAGATAGGTATCTTAGTGACTAATCAGGCACCGTTTCATTATGTTGAATATGATTACCCTGAAAAATCGCTCAAGTTCGACTTTATTACGATCACTGACTTTAATGGTGAGCCTTATGGAAAAGAAGGACAGCTAGGAAAGTGGGTGGGGATCTCAGAACTGAACGCCTATCGTTTTCCAGAAGCAAACCTACCCACACTAGAAAAGGTCATAAAAGAGTTTGCCTAAGTGCTAGTCAAATTTGGTGTTTGTTGATAGTTTAGTGTGAGTTCGATCAAATACAATGGATCATAGGTTAGATGCCTGACAACAGAGGGAGAAATATTTAATGGTAAGAGTAGCAATAGCTGGTGCCGCTGGCCGCATGGGAAGGAACCTAGTAAAAGCAACGTATAATAATCAAGATGCAAAGGTTGCCTCTGGATCTGAACGTCCAGAATCTTCGCTTGTCGGTATCGATATTGGTGAACTCTGCGGTAAAGGGAAATTTGATATTTCCATTGTAGACAGTCTTGAAAAATCGGTTGATGAGTATGATGTGATTGTCGATTTTACCGCTCCAGTGAATACTCTAGCTAACATTGAGCTATGTAAAAAATACGGTAAAAAAATCATCATCGGCACGAC
Organism: Vibrio genomosp. F10 str. 9ZD137; assembly: GCF_049974785.1. Taxonomy (NCBI): domain Bacteria; kingdom Pseudomonadati; phylum Pseudomonadota; class Gammaproteobacteria; order Vibrionales; family Vibrionaceae; genus Vibrio; species Vibrio genomosp. F10. Next base: position 4,732 of record NZ_JBNGCJ010000604.1, on the reverse strand, counting down.
GGGTTTCTCTGAAGATGAAAAGAAACAGATTGATGAGGCAGCAAAAGAGATTGCCATTGTTATGGCGCCCAACTATAGCGTCGGGGTTAACCTTGTTTTTAAATTGTTAGAAAAAGCCGCTAAAGTCATGGGTGATTATTGCGATGTAGAAATCGTTGAAGCGCATCACCGCCATAAGGTGGATGCACCTTCTGGTACTGCCATCGGAATGGGTGAAGCCATTGCAGGAGCGATGGGCAATGAACTCAGCGATGTTGCCGTTTATGCTCGCGAAGGTATTACGGGCGAGAGAACAAAAGATGAAATCGGCTTTGCGACCATTCGAGCTGGTGACATTATTGGTGAGCATACCGCTATGTTTGCAGACATAGGTGAGCGTGTAGAGATTACCCATAAAGCGACTGATCGCATGACGTTTGCGAATGGTGCAATTAAAGCCGCGGTTTGGTTAAATAGTAAACCAGCGGGTTTTTATACCATGGTGGATGTACTGGGTTTGAACGAACTGTAAAGTAAATAGTTATGCGTTGATGAATTTCAACGCATAACTCATCGCATCAATAAATCATTCGGCATATCACTTAAATTCTCCTTGTTTTACCTGTTTTCTCTATTCGTTTTGAGTGTCTCACTTGTTTTTCTCCCTGAGTTACCTAAAAATATAGGTTATCTTGTGTTGTTGAACGTTTGCTTTTTTAAATCCACGCCTTCTTGGGTGCTCTGCTATATTTATGATGAGTATTTCTATATTTGGAGTGATTTATTGAGATGACTTGCTTCCAAACTTGTTTTTTTAACCGCTTTAATGAGAAAAGTGCTACTACCCTAGTAAAGTAGTAATTTGTTTATAGTAAAACTTGACACGTATCACAACCATAATTAGAATACCGCCAATTTGTCTAATTTCCATAAAAACGCTGATTTTCAGCTAAAAGGAAGGTAGAATTGCAAATTAATTCGTTTTTAATGCATTTTTATTCTGGAGGTTGCCTTGATTAAGTCAGCACTGCTAGTCCTAGAAGATGGGACAGTATTCCACGGTGAATCAATCGGCGCAGATGGTTCCGCTGTTGGTGAAGTCGTTTTTAACACCTCGATGACGGGGTACCAAGAAATCCTCACTGATCCTTCCTATTCTCAACAAATTGTCACTCTTACTTATCCTCATATTGGTAACACCGGAACCAATTCCGAAGACGAAGAATCCTCAGCGATTCATGCTCAAGGCCTCGTCATTCGCGACCTCCCTCTTTTAGCTTCTAATTTCCGCAACGAACGTTCTCTTTCTGATTACCTTAAATCGCAAAATATTGTTGGCATTGCTGAGATCGATACTCGCAAACTAACGCGTATTTTGCGTGAAAAAGGCGCTCAGAACGGATGTATTGTTGCTGGCAGCAATATTGATGAAGCATTAGCATTGGTTAAAGCAAAAGAGTTTCCTGGTTTAAAAGGTATGGATCTTGCGAAAGAGGTTACAACAAAAGAAGCGTATCAATGGAAACAAGGTTCGTGGACGCTTACGGGTGGCCTTCCTGAAGCGAAAGACGACAGCGAATTGCCATACCACGTTGTTGCCTACGATTTTGGAGCAAAACGAAACATCTTGCGCATGCTTGTCGACCGAGGCTGCCGCTTAACGGTTGTACCGGCTCAAACCTCTGCTGAAGAAGTGCTAGCGTTAAACCCTGATGGCGTATTCCTTTCAAACGGCCCAGGTGACCCGGCTCCGTGTGACTACGCTATTGAAGCGACAAAGGTATTTCTAGATAAAGGTTTGCCAATTTTTGGCATCTGTTTAGGACACCAAATCCTAGCGTTAGCATCCGGTGCGCAAACGGTGAAAATGAAGTTTGGTCATCATGGTGCCAATCACCCAGTTAAAGATTTAGATCGTGATGTTGTGATGATTACTTCGCAAAACCACGGCTTTGCTGCTGACGAAGAAACCCTTCCAGAGACTCTGCGCGCGACGCACAAATCACTGTTTGATGGTTCTCTACAGGGCATCCATCGTACAGATAAACCAGCGTTTAGCTTCCAGGGTCACCCTGAAGCAAGTCCTGGTCCAGAAGACGCAGCGCCGTTATTCGACCACTTTATTGATTTAATTAAACAGCACACCGCTTAATTCGGAGTAGTAGACAATGCCAAAACGTACTGACATTAAAAGTATTCTAATTCTAGGTGCTGGTCCGATTGTTATCGGTCAAGCCTGTGAGTTTGATTACTCTGGTGCTCAAGCTTGTAAAGCGCTTCGTGAAGAAGGTTACCGAGTTATTCTTGTTAACTCGAACCCTGCAACCATCATGACTGACCCAGATATGGCGGACGCAACTTACATTGAACCTATTCAATGGGAAGTTGTTCGTAATATCATCGCAAAAGAAAAGCCAGATGCAGTTCTACCTACTATGGGTGGTCAAACTGCATTGAACTGCGCGCTTGATCTTGAAAAATACGGCGTTCTTAAAGAATTCGGCGTAGAAATGATTGGTGCAACGGCTGACGCTATCGATAAAGCCGAAGACCGTTCTCGCTTTGATAAAGCAATGAAAGCAATTGGCCTTGAGTGTCCAGTGGCCGATACTGCGAAAACCATGGAAGAAGCGTACAAAGTTCAAGAAATGGTTGGCTTCCCTTGTATCATTCGTCCGTCATTTACAATGGGTGGTACTGGCGGTGGTATCGCTTATAACAAAGAAGAATTCGAAGAAATCTGTCGTCGTGGTTTGGACTTATCTCCAACCAACGAGCTTCTAATCGATGAGTCTCTTATCGGTTGGAAAGAGTACGAGATGGAAGTGGTTCGCGATAAAAACGATAACTGTATCATCGTATGTGCGATTGAAAACTTCGACCCAATGGGTATTCACACGGGTGACTCAATCACCGTGGCTCCAGCGCAAACGCTGACAGACAAAGAATACCAATTAATGCGTAACGCTTCTCTAGCGGTACTGCGTGAGATTGGTGTTGAAACAGGTGGTTCAAACGTACAGTTTGGTATCAACCCGAAAGATGGCCGTATGGTTATCATCGAGATGAACCCACGTGTATCTCGCTCTTCTGCTCTAGCATCTAAAGCTACGGGTTTCCCAATCGCTAAGATTGCAGCGAAACTGGCTGTTGGCTTCACGCTAGACGAGCTAATGAACGACATCACTGGCGGCGCAACGCCAGCATCATTCGAACCAACAATCGACTACGTAGTGACTAAGATTCCTCGTTTTAACTTCGAGAAATTTGCAGGGGCTAACGACCGTCTAACGACGCAAATGAAGTCGGTTGGGGAAGTGATGGCTATCGGCCGTAACCAACAAGAATCTTTACAGAAAGCACTTCGCGGTCTAGAAGTTGGCGCGACAGGCTTCGATGAAATGGTTGATCTAGATGCACCCGATGCGCTAACAACGATTCGTCATGAGCTTAAAGAAGCAGGTTCAGACCGAATTTGGTACATCGCTGACGCATTCCGTGCTGGCATGTCGGTAGATGGCGTATTCAACCTAACGCAAATCGACCGCTGGTTCTTGGTTCAAATTGAAGACATTGTTCTACTTGAACAGCAAGTTAAAGCGAACGGTTTTGCTGGTTTAAATAAAGATGTATTGAACAAGCTTAAGCGTAAAGGTTTTGCTGATGCACGCCTATCTAAGATTTTAGGGGTTGCTGAAAGTGAAATTCGTCGTCTGCGTGACCAATACGATATTCACCCAGTGTACAAGCGTGTAGATACGTGTGCGGCTGAGTTCTCTTCTGATACGGCTTACATGTACTCATCTTACGATGAAGAGTGTGAAGCAAACCCTACAGACAAAGAAAAAATCATGATCTTAGGTGGCGGTCCAAACCGTATCGGCCAAGGTATTGAATTTGACTACTGTTGTGTACACGCATCACTAGCGCTACGTGAAGATGGCTACGAAACTATCATGGTTAACTGTAACCCTGAGACGGTTTCTACAGACTACGATACGTCTGACCGCTTGTACTTTGAACCCGTTACTCTGGAAGATGTACTTGCCATCGTACGTGTTGAAAAGCCTAAAGGCGTTATTGTTCAGTATGGTGGTCAAACGCCACTTAAACTGGCTCGTGAACTTGAAGCGGCAGGCGTTCCAATCATCGGTACTAGCCCAGACGCTATTGACCGTGCAGAAGACCGCGAGCGTTTTCAAGTAGCGGTAGACCGCCTAGGCCTACTTCAACCACAAAACGCAACCGTAACGACAATGGAGCAAGCGGTAGAGAAATCTCGTGAAATCGGATTCCCTCTCGTTGTTCGTCCTTCTTATGTACTTGGTGGTCGTGCGATGGAAATCGTCTACGACGAGCAAGATCTACGTCGCTACTTCAACGAAGCGGTCAGCGTTTCAAACGAATCTCCAGTACTGCTTGATAGCTTCCTAGATGATGCTGTGGAAGTGGACGTAGATGCGATTTGTGACGGAGAGCGTGTGGTTATCGGCGGTATCATGGAGCATATCGAACAAGCGGGTGTCCACTCTGGTGACTCAGCATGTTCTTTGCCTGCATACACGCTTAGCGAAGAAATCCAAGATGTCATGCGCGAGCAAGTTGAAAAGCTGGCATTTGAGCTCGGTGTTCGTGGCCTAATGAATACTCAGTTCGCTGTGAAAAACAATGAAGTGTACTTAATCGAAGTTAACCCTCGTGCAGCGCGTACCGTTCCATTCGTATCTAAAGCAACAGGCGCACCAATTGCTAA
>NZ_JBNGCJ010000603.1:0-3274 GCF_049974785.1 Vibrio genomosp. F10 str. 9ZD137 | reverse complement strand
TTGGAGCCGGCAGCGTGGTGATTAGTGACCTTCCCCCTTATGTGATCGCCGCAGGCAATCCAGCGAAAGTCATTAAATCCATCTCACCTGAAACTCATGGAGGAGAAAGTCATGCATGATCTCATCGTATTCGGCGAAGACTTTGGCGGCCTTCCTTCCAGTACCCAACACCTGATTAAGCGTTTAGCGCAACAGCGTAAAGTTGTTTGGATTAATTCCATCGGATTACGCCAACCTAAGCTAAATTTGAACGATGCAAAACGTGTATGGAATAAGCTCTTAGGCCGTTCAAAATCAGGGTTTTCGCCAAAACAACCCCACTCTGTCGACAACGTTGCCTTATTACGCGAGAAAGAACACCAAGACGTAAGCATCCCAAATCACACAATGGATCTAACGATTGTCAATTTGAAAACCATTCCCGCGCCACAATCTCGCGTCGCTAGAAAGATCGCGAAGTCTCTAATGTTACGACAACTGAAACCTATATTGACTAAAGCAACACTTCATCACCCTGTGCTTTGGTGCTCTTTACCCACCGCAGCCGATCTCTGTGGTCACCTAGGCGAATCCGCAGTGGTGTATTATTGTGGCGATGACTTTTCTTCATTGGCCGGTGTTGACCATAAAACCGTGAGTGAACACGAAGCAAAACTGATTTCTAAAGCCGACATGATCTTTGCTGCCAGCGAAGAAATGGTGTCTCGTTTCCCCGAACACAAAACTCACTTTATTCCTCATGGTGTTGATGCTCACCTGTTCGCTACCCCAGCACCTAGAGCCCAAGACCTTCCTAATCGAGGCAGACCAATCGCCGGATTTTATGGAAGCCTCTCAAACTGGCTTGACTACGATATGCTCGAACAGGTCGTTAACCATAATCAGGATTGGGATTTTGTATTCATTGGGCCACAAGAGTTGAGCGATTCTCGACTTCCCAAACATAGCAATGTGTTTTATTTAGGGCCTAAGCCACATGAACAATTGCCTCAATACAGCCAGCACTGGGATGTAAGTCTGCTACCCTTTAAATTGAATGATCAAATAATCGCATGTAGCCCATTAAAACTCATGGAATATTTAGCATCAGGAAAGCCTATTGTTTCCACCTCATTTCCGGCATTAGAAGCGTATAAACGCTACGTAAATGTGGTTTCAAATAGCGAGGAAATGAGCCAAGCTTTACATCAAGCGAGACAACAAAAGCCACTGCCTTCAGGGATTGTAAATCACCACAGCTGGGATGCGCGCAGCAAATTGGTTGATAGGATGTTGGAGCTACTATGAATGAACTCAAGTACCGCTTAATTGTTATTTTTAGTGCCGCCTGGAGAAGGCGTTATCTCATTTGTTTGCCGATTGTTATTCTTCCTTTCGTCGGGGCGATAGTCTCTCAGCTCGCCCCAACCTCATACCGTTCGCACACCAGTATGCTGATTCAAGAAACCGCTAAGATGAATCCCTTCTTGGAAGATCTAGCGGTATCAACCATGTTAAAAGATCGACTAAACGCGCTCAGTACCTTACTCAAAAGTCGCCATGTACTCAATTCGGTTGCTTTAGAGCAAGGGTTAATCGATGAGAACTCGTCGCCAAGTGACATCGATAAAGTCATGTATGACATATCAAAAAGTCTGACGGTGACTCAGTTAGGAAAAGACTTTTTAAAAATTGAGCTTGAGTCCAAAGAAAGTGAAGGCATGAAAGAGTTGCTTCAGTCTATCAGTGACCATTTTATTGAACAGTTACTCGCTCCTGAGCGCTCATCGATTAAAGATTCGAGTGAATTTTTGGCTTTTCATATTGAAAAGAGACAAAACGACCTCGATCTCGCAGAAGATGCGCTTGCTGATTTCAAAAATGATAACTCTTCTGTGAGCCCAGAACTTCAAAGCCAAAGTTTGACGCGATTGGCCGTTCTAAAACAAAGTCTTGCTGAAAAACAAGCCGAACTTGCTGGTGTTAAGAAAAGCTTGGGCAGCCTTGATGACCAGCTTTCAAGAACCAATCCCGTGGTTGGAAAAATCGAAGAGCAGATTATAGAAATACGCAGCGAACTCAGTTCGTTAAAAGCCAGATACACTGAATCGCACAGCGCCGTTCAGGCAAAAAACCGCGAATTGTCTCGTTTGGAAAGTGAACGCTCTGCACTGCTTAATGTCGAACAACCGAACCTTAACAGCGATCAACTTTGGGATATTGCCAGTACATCCACCTTAACCGATCTTTCTACGGTTCAGCCTTTGCTTGTGACTCAACTCCACAGCCTTCAAATGGTTCGCAGTCAATTTGAATCTCTTAGTGAAGAGACCAAAAGCCTGAAACAGATGATCTTTGAGCTTGAACAAAAAGCGAATAATTTTGGTGACAATGCCAAAGCGCTATACCGTCTTCAACGGGACGTTCAAATCAAGCGTCAACTTTACGATGAGTTGGTCGAACGCTATGAAATGGCTCAGCTAACGGGATCTTTAGGGGTCTTTGAGGAAAACAAGCGAGTCAAAATCATTGATTTACCTTATACCCCCAGCCGTCCTTCTAATCTAGCTCCTGTATTCTTTATTCTCGCAGGATTAATAGCGGGTATCGCCCTTGGCTGCGGATTGGCCACCGTTACTGAACTCTTTGACACTTCAATTCGACGTAAAGACCAGCTTGAAGATCTTACCGGAATTCCTGTTATTACCATTATTCCAAAGGTAGGAAGCTAACCATTAGCTTTCTGCCTGTTGACAACCATTCTCTAGCGACGCTTTCCCTCATTATGTTTTTCATATCGATTCTCAATTTGAGAGGGATGATTAAAACACTCACACATACCACCTAAGCCATTAAAAATAATAGAGAAATCAAACTGGCACGCTCCCTGCAAACCTCTGTAATAAGCAAGATAAGTGAATATCAATTACCGATGTGGTTAAAACCAAGGAGCGCATATGAACTCGAAAGATTCCCAATTAGGACAGACCGTTGTCCATGTTGTACAGCACCTTGCGCCAGGCGGACTTGAAAGCCTTGCTCTCGATCTTCTCAGTTTTTCCACGCCATTAAACCGTGTCATGATCGTCAGCTTAGAAGGTGAGAAGAACCAATCGATCACAAACTGGCCACGACTTAAACCTTTCGCGAATCAAGTGTTGTTTCTAGAAAAACAACCTGGAGTAAAACTCGGCACGCTAGCTCAACTGATCAAAGTGTTCCGTCAAATCAAACCTGATGTCGTTCATACTCATCATATTGGTCCGCTTGTTTACGCGGGTCTGGCAGCGAGATT
>NZ_JBNGCJ010000602.1:0-392 GCF_049974785.1 Vibrio genomosp. F10 str. 9ZD137 | reverse complement strand
GCAGCGATCACGGCGACGAGCTTCGTTGCTGCCAGTGCAACCCCAGCCATTTCTGCCGATCCTGCTTTAAAACAAACGTCGGGTAAAAACGTAACAGCAGAGAGTACGGCGGAAGAAATGCTGCACTTTTGGTATGACAAAGCCGATGCTGAAACAAAAGCCAGATTCAAAGCGCATATTAATCAGTAAACCTCTTTGGTCCTTAAGTACATTTCGCCATGCAAGCCATTTTGCTGCATGCATGGCGTAACGCTTTTGACTATGTCCAGAACATCATTGCAATCAACGTCAGGGCACCAATACACGCAGCGTTAAGTACAAGGCCGACTCGCATCATCTCTTGCTGCTTAATGTGACCAGACCCAAACACAATCGCATTAGGTGGAGTAGCG
>NZ_JBNGCJ010000601.1:0-3637 GCF_049974785.1 Vibrio genomosp. F10 str. 9ZD137 | reverse complement strand
CAGCGCAGCGGAAAATTCAGCCCTGTCGCCACAAGCAACATGCCACAAACGCCTTATTCAGAATCTGAGATAGCCTTTGATTCATGGGTAGCCCTTGGTGTTGATTCTTTATTGACGGGCACCATCTCGAAAGGCGAGGGTGATAATTACGTCATCAATTACCAGTTAGTAGATGTTGTTCGTGGTCAGCTAACCCAAGGTCAGAGTAAAGCATTAAGCGAAGATGGCCAATTAGTGCTTTCTAAAGATCATGTTCTGTTTAATAAGAAAGCAACCGTACCAGGCCCAAGATTGCGTGAATATGCGCACCGAATCTCCGATTTGGTGTATAAAGAGCTGACTGGTGAACGTGGCGCATTTTTGACTCGTGTCGCTTATGTTGTAGTACAAGATAAAGACCCATATCCATACCAATTAAGAGTTTCGGATTATGACGGTTATAACGAACGATTAGTGTTGCGCTCTAAGCAACCGTTGATGTCACCAGCATGGTCACCTGACGCAAAACAACTCGCGTACGTCAGTTTCCAAAATGGGCAAGCTGAAATCTTCATAATGGATATTTATACAGGGAAACGGGAGAAGATCACCTCGTACCCTCGTCATAATGGCGCACCAAGGTTTTCTCCTGATGGTGATAAGTTAGCGTTGGTATTATCAAAAACTGGGTCTCTTCAGGTTTATACCTTTGATTTGAGTTCAAAGAAATTGACGCAAATTACTCGTGGTAGATCAAATAATACGGAACCGTATTGGCATCCGGATGGAAAATCATTAATCTTTACCTCTGATAGAGGTGGTAGACCGCAGATTTATAACGTAAATTTGGCAGATGGTTCGACCAAACGTCTGACTTGGCAAGGCAGCCAAAACTTAGGAGGTCAAATTACCCCTGACGGTCGATTCCTTGTTATGGTGAATCGAAGTAATTCAGGGTTTAATTTAGCCAAACAAGATTTAGAAACTGGTGCAATGCAAATACTGACAAGTACATTGCTTGACGAGTCTCCAAGTATTGCACCTAATGGTGGTATGGTCATATACAGTTCTATCTATAATAAAACGAATGTACTTTCGATGGTTTCGATAGATGGGCGTTTTAAAGCTAGATTACCGGAAACAAACGGGCGCGTAAGAGCACCTGCTTGGTCACCGTTTTTATAGTAAATAAGTATTAATTAGTTAAGGGAAAAATATAATGCAGCTTAATAAAGTTCTTAAAGGTCTACTCATTGCTCTTCCTGTATTAGCAGTAACAGCTTGTAGCTCTAGCGATGAAGCAACAAGTGCTTCAGGTACAGAGACTAATCAATCAACTTCAGGTTCAGAGAACACGGTAGATACAACAGTAGTGACTCCAGTTGATTCATACGGTGAGCTAACAGAGCAAGAGCTTAAAGAACAAGCTTTGCGTGAAACTCAAACTATTTACTTTGCATTCGACAACGCGACTATTGCTGGCGATTACGAAGAAATGCTTGCAGCACACGCGGCTTACCTAAGTAAAGATGCTAGCCTAGAAGTTACTATCGAAGGTCATGCAGACGAGCGCGGTACTCCTGAGTACAACATCGCTCTTGGCGAGCGTCGTGCACAAGCGGTAGCGAACTACCTACAAGCACTTGGTGTACAAGCTGACCAAATCTCTATCGTTAGCTACGGTGAAGAAAAACCTCTTCTACTTGGTCAGTCTGACGAAGTATACGCTAAGAACCGTCGTTCAGTTCTTGTATACTAATTTTCGCATTGTGCTTAAGTAGTTATTATACCTAGGTGATAAATTGCACCTAGGTTATCAATACACTTATGCTGCAAGACAAGTTATGCGACAAGACAAATAGAGGAATAGCCTCATGTTCAGTAACTCAAAGCGAGTTTTAACGCTTATGTTACTGGCAAGTGCAGCCAATACATCTTACGCTGCACCAGCTCCAGTATCGGACTTAAGCAATACAGCTCCAGCCACCACATCATCAGCACGTACAGTGAATTCTTCTGAAACCGATATCCAACGTCTAGAGCGATTGCTAGATAATCGAAATCGTGTTCAATTGACTATGCAGCAACAAATTGACGACATGTCGATGGAGATCAGTGATCTTCGTGGTCAACTTGAAAAGAACAGCTATGATATGCAGCAAATGTTGCAGCGCCAGCGTGAGCTTTTTATAGAATTAGACAAAGTCCGCACCGAAATTAAGACCGTTGAAGCGCCTGTTGTTGATTCTTCCGACACACAACAACCCGTAGGGACATTCAGCAGCAATGTTGATGAGCAAACCGCCTATCAAAATGCCGTCGATCTTGTGCTTAAAGAGCGCGATTACGCGGGTGCTATCGTTGCACTGAAACAGTTTCAGGTGGATTTTCCAGATTCTTCATTTTCATCGAATGCACACTATTGGCTAGGGCAACTTTATTTCGCTAAGAAACAAGATAAAGAAGCCGTCAAGAGTTTTGCTGCGGTTGTGTCATACCAAGATTCTAACAAACGTGCCGATGCATTAGTTAAGCTTGGTGACATTGCCAAGCGAAATAATAATCAAGCAGCAGCACAAAAATACTATCAGCAAGTTGTGGATGAATACCCAAACAGTTCATCAGCAAAATTAGCACAACAAAACTTATAGTTTACGGCAATATCTGCCTAAATTGCTTGTCTAGAAGAGGTGGTTATTCCGCCTCTTTTTCTATTGGCCCAAACTCCTTTGATTCAGGCCATGTTTAAGGTGTACAATGCTTGGATTCATGGAAGTTGCATAGAGCAAGAGCAAGAGCAAGAGCAATGAGCCACATATTAGACACAGTTGAAACAATATACCCATTTCCTCAAAAACCAGTCCCTTTGAGCGATGTTGAAAAGCAAACCTATATTGCTAGCATCAAGTCACTACTGGTCGAAAAAGACGCGGTTTTGATCGCGCATTACTACACCGATCCTGAAATCCAAGCCCTCGCTGAAGAAACGGGCGGATTTGTGGGAGATTCGTTAGAAATGGCCAAGTTTGGTAATCGTCATCCAGCCAGCACACTCATTATTGCCGGTGTTCGATTTATGGGTGAGTCGGCTAAGATTCTAACCCCAGAAAAGACCATTTTAATGCCAACATTAGAGGCCGAGTGTTCCCTTGATCTTGGTTGTCCTGCTGATAAGTTCTCGGCTTTTTGTGATGCCCACCCTGATCACACCGTTGTGGTATACGCAAATACATCTGCGGCGGTTAAAGCAAGAGCCGATTGGGTCGTGACATCAAGCATCGCCTTAGAAATTGTTGAACAACTCGACAGTGAAGATAAACCTATTTTGTGGGGTCCCGACCGACACTTAGGCTCTTACATTGCAAATAAAACCGGCGCAGACATGTTGCTGTGGCAAGGTGAGTGTGTTGTTCACGATGAATTTTCCGCAGATGCACTGCGTAAGATGAAAGCGGTTTACCCAGATGCCGCTATTTTGGTTCACCCGGAATCACCAGCCAGTGTAGTTGCACTTGCTGACGCCGTGGGCTCGACAAGCCAACTTATAAAAGCGGCGAAAGAGTTACCTCAAAAGAAACTGATTGTTGCTACCGATAAAGGTATTTTCTTTAAAATGCAGCAATTAGTACCAGAAAAAGAGCTAGTAGAAGCGCCAACA
>NZ_JBNGCJ010000600.1:0-5258 GCF_049974785.1 Vibrio genomosp. F10 str. 9ZD137 | reverse complement strand
GGATTACATTAATGGCTATACCATTGCTGTTGACGGTGGTTGGTTAGCACGCTAGTTGGTTTTTTATTCTAAATTTTGAGTTTGCAGCAATCTTGCAGGAGAAGATAAATGAAAATCGCTTTAATGATGGAAAACAGTCAGGCAGGTAAAAATGCCATGGTTGCAGCTGAGCTAGAGTCAGTGGCGGGTGGCATTGGTCACGATGTTTTCAACTTAGGTATGACCGACGAGAATGATCACCACTTAACGTATATCCACTTAGGTATCATGGCCAGTATTCTGATCAACTCAAAGGCTGTGGACTTTGTTGTGACGGGATGTGGAACAGGGCAAGGTGCTTTGATGTCACTGAATCTGCATCCAGGTGTGGTTTGTGGTTACTGTTTAGAACCATCAGATGCATTCTTGTTTAACCAAATCAACAACGGTAATGCTATTGCTCTCGCTTTTGCCAAGGGCTTTGGCTGGGCAGGTGAACTCAACATTCGTTATATCTTTGAAAAAGCGTTCACAGGCGAGCGTGGTAATGGGTATCCACTAGAACGTGCAGAACCACAGCAACGTAATGCAGCAATTTTGAATGAAGTGAAAGCGGCGGTGGTAAAAGATAACTTTATTGATTCTCTGAGAGCTATCGACCAAGATCTAGTGAAAACAGCGGTTGGCAGCGAGCGTTTCCAACAATGCTTCTTTGAGCATTGCCAAAACCAAGAAATCGCAGACTACGTCCAAACACTCTTGGATCAGTTCTATCAAGAGCTCACTTAGCTGTGAAATCGAGCTAATTAAATTGAGCCAGCTAGGTTGAGCCAGCTAAGTAGAGCTAGATAGCCAGCTCAGGTTCAGATAGCTCTTGTACACAAGCTCGGCTGATGTCTTCGTCAATGTAAGCCATCCCCAGTTTGTTCAAGTAGTCCATACGATCAGCTGTGCGAAGCTCGATGTCGGGGCCTACAATGTGGTTGGCTTGATAAATTTCAGTGAGGTGAGACATGAATTGTTCACCAACACTCATCATCAACAGGCTCATTGCGCCTACGTCCGGTCTTACTTTGGCACGTTGCTTTTCAGACAGGTTTACCGCGAATACGATAGGCTGTTCTTCCCCTTCGAAACGAACACTACGCTCACGAACGGTTTGTTGTGCCCAGTAATACGCCAACTCTTTACTCTGAGTAAGGAACACAGGTTCGACGGATTCTGTGTAGTTATTACCAATCGTAGCCATGGTTTTCAAAGCGGCTTCATTGAGTGCTTTGTCTCCTGAGCGTTTCAGTCCTTGGCCTTGGATAGAAGCAAGCAAGGCTGAAGATGTGCCGTGATACCATGTATCACCCGTTGCGAATCCATTTTCTGATAGCAGCGTTTTTGCATCTTGTAGGTGTTTCGGTATTGAAGTCATAGGCACTCTCAATCAAAAGGAATATCAACAAACATGAATCTCAACAAACATGAATACAGTTAGCTTAAACAGATGTTGCTTAGCTGACCGTGGTGTAGAACACAATTCTTAGGCTTTGAGATAAAGCTGGCAGTCGTAGCTTTATCTCAAAGCCTTCCCCCGGTTCCTTAATCAAGTAAGAAACAATAGCGGAGGAGGCTTTAGCGTTAGCGATTAATCAAAAGTGCTAGCGGTTAATCAAATTGATTAGACGTATTCGCTTCACCCGCGGCTTTTAGTGCATTCTCACCCGCGAAGTATTCTTTGTGATCATCACCGATGTCTGAACCAGACATGTTTTGGTGTTTAACACAAGCGATGCCTTGGCGTATCTCTTTGCGCTGAACATTTGCAACATAGCCCAGCATGCCTTGGTCACCGAAGTATTCTTTTGCAAGGTTGTCAGTAGACAGCGCTGCAGTGTGGTAAGTCGGTAGAGTAATCAAGTGGTGGAAGATACCCGCTTCACGAGATGCATCCGCTTGGAATGTGCGAATCTTATCGTCCGCACTTGCAGACAATTCTGTTTCGTCGTATTCCGCACTCATCAGGTTTGCACGGTCGTAAGCTGAAACATCTTTACCTTCTGCTACCATCGCATCGTAAGCTTGCTGACGGAAGTTTAGCGTCCAGTTGAATGATGGCGAGTTGTTGTAAACCAGTTTCGCATTAGGGTGTACTTCACGTACGCCATCCATCATCTCTTTGATTTGACCGATGTGTGGTTTCTCAGTCTCAATCCAAAGTAAGTCAGCACCTGCGTTGATGGCTTCGATACAGTCGAATACACAGCGATCTTCGCCCGTACCTTCGCGGAATTGGTATAAGCCTGAAGGCAGACGCTTAGGTCGAACTAGCTTGCCGTCGCGGTTGAAGCAAACATCGCCTTCAGCCATATCAGCAACATCAATCTCTTCAACATCTAGGTATGAGTTGTAGATGTCACCTTGGTCGCCCGGCTCTTTCACCACTGCGATTTCTTTTGTTAGTCCAGCACCTTGTGAATCGGTACGAGCAACAATGATGCCGTTGTCGATGCCTAGTTCAAGGAAAGCGTAACGAAGCGCACGAAGTTTCGCGTGGAAGTCAGCGTGTGGAACTGTAACTTTGCCGTCTTGGTGACCACATTGCTTCTCATCCGCTACTTGGTTTTCAATTTGTAGACAACAAGCACCCGCTTCAATCATCTGTTTAGCCATTAGGTACGTTGCTTCTGCGTTACCGAAACCAGCATCGATATCGGCAATGATTGGCACTACGTGTGTCACATGGTTGTCGATTTTGTCTTGGATACGGTTTTGTAGGTCCACATCACCCGCTTCACGAGCGGCATCCAATTCACGGAATAAACCACCCAGTTCACGAGCATCAGCTTGGCGCAGAAATGTGTATAGTTCTTCTACTAGGCCAGCAACTGACGTTTTCTCATGCATTGATTGGTCTGGAAGTGGACCAAAGTCTGAGCGAAGTGCAGCGACCATCCAACCAGAAAGGTATAGGTAGCGGCGATCTGTCTTGCCATCAAAGTGCTTCTTAATAGAAATCAGCTTTTGTTGACCAATAAAACCGTGCCAGCAACCTAAAGACTGAGTGTATTGAGAGCTGTCTTTGTCGTAAGCCTCCATATCCGCACGCATGATATCTGCCGTGTATTGCGCGATATCCAGACCTGTTTTGAATTTGTTTTGAGCTCGCATACGAGCAGCAGATTCAGCATTAATTGCATCCCATGGAGCACCTGCAGCGCTTTTTGCAACTTCTATCATTTCGATATCTTGTGTAATTTGCGACATAACTATTCCTTAGTTTCACGTGGGGTATGGTTGCCAAATTGGCTTGGATTAAAACTTTGCTATGGACAAAGAATAACCACGCATGTGATAATTTTGTTAATTTATAGTTATTATATTCGGTATTTTTCTTATGAATATTGCTCGTATAGACCTTAATTTACTTGTGTATTTAGACATGTTGCTACGTGAAAGAAACGTTACACGAGCAGCAAATCAATTGGGTATTACTCAGCCAGCCATGAGTAATGGCCTTCGCCGATTGCGTGATCTATTTGAGGACCCGCTATTAGTGAGAACCAGTGAAGGGATGATACCAACCGAACGCGCACATAAGTTGCAGCCACTGATTCGAAACATCCTGGCAAATGTAGAAAAGACACTGCAGCCGACCGCAGAGTTTAATGCAGAAGACAGTGAACGCGTATTTCGTATCATGGCGAGTGACTATGCAGAATCGACCATTATTCAACCTCTTCTGAAAAGGTTAAGTGAAATCGCACCGAAAATACGACTGGATATCATGACGCCAAGTGACGTGAGTTATCAGGATGTAGAGCAAGGTACTGTTGATATAATTATCAACCGATTTGACGATATTCCTCAGTCGTTTCACCAGATGAGCCTTTGGCACGACGGGTTTTCTTGTCTAT
Source organism: Vibrio genomosp. F10 str. 9ZD137 (assembly GCF_049974785.1). Lineage (NCBI taxonomy): Bacteria > Pseudomonadati > Pseudomonadota > Gammaproteobacteria > Vibrionales > Vibrionaceae > Vibrio > Vibrio genomosp. F10. Next base: position 1,374 of record NZ_JBNGCJ010000600.1, on the reverse strand, counting down.
TTAGTTGTGACAACCCGATAGCCGACAACTTCGATATTTTGTCCTATTTAAAGGCGCAACATATCTGGGTAAGTAAGACAGGTATGGGAACGGGGGTGGGGATAAATCCAAGTGAAGCACAAAAGCTCGGTTGGATAGATGAAGCACTTATTCGTATCGGAAAAACACGCAATATTACGGTGTTTACTCGACATTACCTATCAGCCATTCTCTTCGCTCAACAGAAGAATCTGATCCTGACCATTCCAACCAAAGCCGCGCAATTGCAGCGAAATAATCCAAGGCTGTTGATCAAACCCGCGCCATTTGCGATTGAACCGTTTGAAGTGAAAATGGCGTGGAGTCCATTATTGCAAACCAATCCAGACCACCAGTGGATGCGTCGCTTGATTAAAAGTGTCGCCAATGAAATCGAAAGTGGTGTGACGGAATAACACAGTTTGTGGGGTATTTTTTATATGAATATCCAATATAACGGGCATAAATTAGCTAAATTCATGTCCGTTAAGTAAGTTTAAGTCAGTAAAGTAAATTTAAGCTAGTAACGTAAATTTGAGCTAGACACGAAAATTTATTGAGTAGCCATCAGTTAGTTTGAGAGAGAGTTTATGAGCAGTCGCATTCAACAGGGAAGCTTGAACATTGATAGCACCCTCTACCAATTAATTAATGAGCAGGTGATTCCTGGAACAGGCATTGTCGCTGAAAACTTTTGGCAATCATTTGCAACCATCCTTGAAGATCTGGCTCCAAAGAACCGCGCATTGCTTATCAAGCGTGACGATCTTCAACATCAAATTGACGTTTGGCACCAAGAGCGCGCTGGGCAAACGCTAGATCCTATTGAGTACAAACAGTTCTTACAGCAGATCGGCTATTTGGTTTCTGAAGGCGATGACTTTCAAGTGACGACAGCGAGCGTAGAGCCTGAGATCGCAACACAAGCAGGGCCGCAGCTTGTGGTTCCAATCATGAACGCCCGCTTTGCACTTAACGCAGCCAATGCGCGTTGGGGCAGCCTATATGATGCGCTCTACGGCACCGATGTGATCAGCGAAAGTGACGGCGCAGAAAAGGGCGGAAGCTTTAACCCTGTGCGTGGTGCTAAAGTCGTGACTTATGCTCGTGAGTTTCTTGATGACGCAGCGCCATTAAACGGTGTCTCTCATAAAGACGTCACCAAATACAGCATCAGTAACGCTAGCATCGGCAATAAGTTGATAGCGACACTGGATAACGGTGAAGAAGTCACTCTCATTGATAGCGACCAGTTTATTGGCTATCAAGGTGATGCAAGTTCCCCTTCATGCATTCTTCTTAAACACAATAATCTGCACATCGAAATTCAAATTGACCCGAGCGCGCCGATTGGTA
>NZ_JBNGCJ010000599.1:0-2780 GCF_049974785.1 Vibrio genomosp. F10 str. 9ZD137 | reverse complement strand
CTGAACCGCGCTTCCGATCTGCGACTGAGCAAGCCTTTTCTCATCGGCCCTTCCGTATTCCATTTATGTGGGCAACTGACGCAGTCCATGGTCATAACAACGTGTTTTCATCGACGGTTTTTCCACACAATATTGGTTTAGGTTGCGCTCGTGACCCTGAATTGATCCGAAAAATCGGCCGAATTACCGCCCTAGAAGTTGCTGCAACGGGGTTGGATTGGACATTTGCACCGACGGTTGCTACGCCTCGAGATTTGCGTTGGGGGCGCGTGTATGAAGGCTATTCAGAAGATCCAGAGATCACGTATGCGTATGCAGGCGAAATGGTAAAGGGTTTACAAGGCAATATCGCAGAGCTGAAAGATGACTATCATGTCATTTCAAATGTAAAACACTGGGTCGGCGATGGTGGAACAATGATCGGTATTGATCGTGGAATTAACCGTTACAGTGAAGATCTATTGCGTAATATTCATGCCATGGGGTATTTCAGTGGTTTAGAAGCGGGGGCTCAAGTCGTGATGTCTTCGTTTAACAGTTGGGACCACGAAAGCAATTATGACCATGATCTGAGCATCAATGAGCCATACAACAAGAAAATTCATGGCAGTAAATATCTGTTAACCGATGTACTTAAAGAGCAAATGGGCTTTGACGGGCTGGTTGTCACCGACTGGAACGGTCACGCCGAGATAAGTAAGTGTTCAAATGAAGACGCACGGTACGCGATTAACGCGGGTAACGATGTGTTAATGATTCCTGTTCGCCAGCATTGGCAAGCGGTCTACCACAACACCGTTGCTGATATTCAACGGGGTACCATACCAATGGGCCGGATTGACGATGCTGTGACACGAATTCTTCGGGTTAAGATGCGAGCGGGTTTGTGGAATAAACCGCAGCCTTCAATGCGTGCTCTGGCCGGTGACCAAGCGATTCTAGGCGCACCTGAACATCGCAGCGTAGCAAGAGAAGCGGTTCGTAAATCACTGGTTCTACTGAAGAACAAAAATGAAATATTGCCGCTTAAATCAAACCAGCGCGTTATTTTAACCGGCAGCGCAGCCAATGATTTACAAAAACAATCTGGTGGATGGAACCTGACTTGGCAAGGTGATGAAAATGCCCTGGGCGATTTTCCTGGCGCAACAACGGTGAAAATGGGGCTAGAAGCTGAGCTTGGCGAAGAGAACGTTATTTATGATCCCGATCTGACCTGTCCATTGGTTTCGGGGGATACGGCTATCGTCGTGTTTGGTGAAGATCCCTACGCTGAAATGATGGGCGATATTAAAGCGTGGCAAAGCCTAGAATTTGCTAAGTTGAAACGCAGTTACGCCTCAGATTGCGCCAAAATAGCCAAGTTGCATGCGGCAGGGGTCAAGGTTGTCTCAATATTTTTCAGCGGGCGGCCTCTTTATGTGAATACAGAAATCGCTCGTTCGGATGCGTTTGTGGCGGCATTTTTACCAGGAAGCGAAGGTAAAGGCATCATCGACTTGCTGGTTGCAGATGATAATAATCAGCCGAAGTTTGATTTTCATGGTGTGCTTTCCTTTAGTTGGCCAAATAAAAAGTCAAGCTACACGGTGAATCGAATTCCACCACATATTGGCCAGTACGAGTTACCGGAAAACGAGCAAGATCCTCAAGGTGAGCACGCGCCGCTCTTTGATTATGGTTACGGGCTTAACTACACCGACAAGAAACAAGATCGGGATCTCGACCAACTTGAGTTCGATACCGAATCAGAGGTCACGCTCGCACAGCAAACTCACATGTACGGTATTCAAGCGACCATTGGAGATTATCAGTGCAAGGTCGCTGACACTCACAATGAAGAAGGTATGGATGTCTCTAGAAATAATGCCATGAAACTGACGACCTTGGTGACCACGCCTTTTAATTATCAGCAGCAGCAAGACGCTGTTGAGTTCACATTTTTAGAGGGTGTTAATGCGTTGTACATTGAGACGACCAATAGCGAGGGGGAGGACCTCAGCGACTACAAAAAGGGCTTAATTTCGTTCGAGTTGAAAGTGCTTGAAGCCCCGAGTGATGACGTACTGGTGACAGTAACTCGCCCGTTTAACATGCTGGAGAGTGATACAGGGGATGTGGTGACGTATGCATTGAACCAGGCTTTAATGGGAGCGTCAGACGAATTTGTTCAGTTTCAAGTTCCTTGCCAACACTTCTTTGATTCTGGCGTGGATTTATCGAGTCTACACACCGTGTTTTCTTTAACCAGTAATGGCCGTTTTAAAGCGGTCTTAGCGAATGTCTATTGGCAAGCTTAGCCAGAGCTGATTAACCGGTTTGGCTAGGTGCCATTTGAGCAGTTAAGGTGAGTCGAACCGACATCTGATGGCTGAGTTTGCATTGCCATAAACGTCTAAAAAGCTACAAATGTCTAAAAAGCTACAAACGTCAAAAAAGCCAGCCTAGGGATGGACTGGCTTGTTCGTATTTTGACTAAATTATAGAGTGGGTTGAACGCCTATTTAGCGACGGTTTGCCATACGTTTGTATTGATGACGTCGTCCTCGAAGGGTAATCCCCAGTTGCATGATGTTTTCAGGTGGTGCGATTCCACTGTATCCTCCATCACCGATGTGAACAATATCGGCACCAGCGGCTTTGGAGGCCATTGCCACTTGTTCAATATAAGACTCGCTGGCCCCTTCTTGAGAAGTTCCAATCGCCAGCATTCCGAGCATGCCTGTTTGGTGAACGGCAGTCATCATTTCGCGAGCGAGGTTAGCATCAACGCCAGGCGT
>NZ_JBNGCJ010000598.1:0-5154 GCF_049974785.1 Vibrio genomosp. F10 str. 9ZD137 | reverse complement strand
TGGCACCGACACCATTACAATCAACAGGGTTTTGGGTAAACAAGGGAGAAACTTTGGATGTGAATCTAAGCATTGATGGCGCTGCGTTATCTGAGCTTCCTCAATTGTTCATCTCCCTTCCAGATGATAGAACATATAAATTCAAACATGCAGAAAAACATCGCTTAACAAAAGGATCCAATGAAATAGAAATTAATAAAAGTGGGATACTCTATATATATAATGACGCTAAGATAAATAACAGCAACGTTAAAGTCGATTTAATCTCTGGGGGACAACCTTTCCCTCGATTTAAATTGAATGAAAACACTCTAAATGACTGGAAAGAGATGTTGAATGACTATAGTGATATCCCCTATGTTGAGTTAGTTGGAGAGAACATAATTATCACGGCAAAAAAATATCCAGCACTTGAATATATAGAGGGTAATGGCCCTGAAAGGCTAATATCTGGTTGGGATGATGCGATACAATGGGCACAAGAACAATACGGCATTACATCCGATGATCGAAATAGCCCTCATAGGAAAATATCCCACAAATTTCATTTTGTTGATGGCTTAGAACCAGAAGGCACTATTAACAATGATAAATGCTCAGGATCGATGAATGCTTGGATGTGGAGACTAATGGCCTGCTCAGATAATGGTTTGAAAAATATTTTCGTTGTAGAGGACAATAAAGCGGGAGACTGGGGACCATGGCATGAGCTTGGACATCATATGCAAATTCAACCGTTCACCTGGTCAGGGATGGGAGAAGTAACGGTTAACTTAACTTCCTTGTATATAAATCGCAAGTTCAATATTGAATCAAGATTAGAAACAAAAGGCACTTGGGATAATGTGATATTTCCATATTTAAACAAACCTATTAAAGATTTCGATTCATTAAATGTCTGGGGGAAATTAGGGATGTTTTGGCAGTTAGATCTAGCGTTTGGAGAAGAGTTCTACCAACAGTTAGGCTTTAATTACCGTGAAAATAGCATGTATTCTTCTTCTATTTCTAATGACACGAAAATACAAAGATTTGTTATTGAGTCAAGTAAAGCGAGTGGGTTCAATCTAGTCGAGTTCTTTGAGGAGTGGGGCATTAATGTCACTACCAGTACCAAACAGGAAGTTAATTCGATGAAGCTTTCTACTTTGAATGTTCCAATATGGGAAAATAGAGATAACGATATTAAGTACACATTGAAATAGCAAGTAGGTGGCTGATTGTCCGAATTAGTAACATGGCGTTATTAGAACGAAGATAATAATTGTCACCAAAAACTAAGCGAGTCTATGAGTTTAGACTCGCTTTATCGATTCGTATTTTAGCCTGATTGAGAAGTTTGGCCTAAACCTGTTTCTTGAACAATTTTCTATTGGGCAACAGCTTGGCTAAGCCACTGATCAAACTGACTCTTCGGCAATGCACCATTGATCATATCAACCTGCTTACCGCCTTTGAACACCATGATCGTTGGGATACTACGAATTCGGTATTTTGCTGCGAGTTCTTGTTGATCTTCAGTATTGATTTTTATGTGGCGTACTTGCCCTTGTTTGTCCGCTGCTGATTGTTCGAAAACCGGTGAAAAGCCAACACATGGGTTGCACCAAGGTGCCCAAAAATCTATCACTACGGGTTGATCGCTTTGAAGTAATGCGTCTATGTTTGATGATGTCCCCTCAATAGGTGCGCCATCTAATAAGAGCGCCTGACATTTACCACATTTTGGACTTTCTGAAATACGGTCAGTCGGAATTTTATTGAGCCCTGAGCATGATGGGCAACGAGTATTAATGCTAGACATAGGATTCTCTATTCTTTTTATGGTGACGTCGTATTAACGTAATGCTCATTAAGATACGCAAATACGAGGGAATAATAAATAGCACTCCCGTTGGTTATACCTATTGATTTGATAGGACTAGGCTATTGCTGCGGTAAGTTACACGTTGAGATTGCTCTCGATCAACCAGCAAAGAACGATTATCATTGACAGAAATTTATTAACAGAAGTTATCATCTCATGTCATTTCCTGCTTGCCCTAATTGCCAATCTGAATTCGTTTACCAAGACCGAGCGAATCTAATTTGTCCGGAATGCGCTTACGAATGGAATCCCAACGAAACGGAAGACGTTTTTACCGTCTGCGATTTGAATGGCAAACCGTTAGAGCAAGGTGACAAGGTGACTCTGGTTAAAGATTTAAAAGTGAAAGGCAGCTCTTTGAACCTCAAGATCGGAACGAAAGCGATAATCAAGCGAATCATTGAAGGCAAGGATCATCAACTCGATTGCAAAGTGGATGGTGTGGGAGAGATGTTGGTGACCGCGAAATACGTCAAAAAAGCTTGAGCTAACTGCACGTGAATTGAAAAGCATGAATCAAAAGGCTCGAATCGAAAAGCTTGAATAGATAAAGCGCTGCTCGACAAGCCATCATACAACATTCTTCATTTATCAGGGCGACACCAAACGGTGGCGCCCTTTTTTTCGCATTTTCATCGCCATTTATATGAACCTTTCATGACGAGGTTATCTAGATAAGTGAACAGGCTTGTCTAGATAATCGCTTCAAGCACAGTCGCCGTAGGCATTCCCCTGTTTATACCTCTTTCCATTGCAATAACGCTGTCAACGTCTTGAAATATTTTGTTTATAAAAACGACACATACAAACGACACGATAGGGACACTAAACACATAGGTGCCCTGAATTATGGACAGCATTATCGAAGTCACAGGTTTAACGAAAACCTTTGGAAACAACAAAGCCCTCGATGCGGTAAATTTTAGCATTAACTATCGAGAAATGACGGCGTTACTTGGTCCTTCAGGATCAGGAAAATCAACCTTACTTCGCCATTTGAGTGGGCTTGTCTACAGCGACAAAAACGATACTTGTGAAGTTCGAGTGCTTGGCGAAACGGTCCAAGCCAAAGGTCGTGCCACCTCTCAAGTCAGACAATGCCGCGCTCAAGCGGGCTACATATTTCAGCAATTTAATCTGGTCAATCGATTGTCCGTGATGACAAATGTTTTGATTGGCGCAATGAGTAGCACACCTCTGTGGCGAACCCTCAGTGGCAACTTTACTGAGTTACAAAAACAAGAGGCGATGGCCGCATTAGAGCGCGTGGGAATGAAAGATTTTGCGTCTCAGCGTGTATCAACCCTGTCTGGCGGTCAACAGCAACGTGTCGCTATCGCCAGAGCATTGATGCAGAAAGCAAAGATCATATTTGCTGATGAACCTATCGCTTCTCTTGATCCCGAGTCATCGCGGATTGTGATGGAACTGCTGAGCGACATCAATCAAAAAGAGGGCATTCCCGTTGTTGTGACACTGCATCAGGTCGAGCATGCCCTCAAATACTGCAAGCACGTTATCGCCCTGCGAGAAGGAAAGATTTTCTACCAAGGAGAAAGCGCCAATATTGATAAACAAGCATTGGACGCACTCTACTGTTACAAGCCAGAAGTCACAGTCGAACTAGGAGAGCAAACATCACCTATTTCGATTAATAACCCGTCAACCCCTCTTATTAGTTAACACACAAAGGACATTGAAGATGTTACGAGTACTAAAAACGATTGCCTGTGGCGTTGGTCTGCTTACCGCAACGATGACTGCATCGGTTTCAGCTGAAGAGAAAATGGAATCATTGAATTTTGGCATTATCTCAACGGAATCACAGCAGAACTTAAAAACCGTATGGGACCCGTTCTTAAAAGACATGAGTAAGAAACTAGGTATGGAAGTCAAAGCCTATTTTGCGCCGGATTACGCGGGCATCATTCAAGGTATGCGTTTTGATAAAGTTGATGTGGCATGGTTTGGGAACAAGTCTGCGATGGAGGCGGTCGACCGAGCTGGAGGTGAAATTTTTGCTCAAACGGTCGATTCTGAAGGTAACCCTGGTTACTGGAGTCTATTGGTCACTCACAAAGACAGCCCAATCAACAGCGTTGAAGATATGATCGAAAAGCGCTCTGAACTCGCTTTTGGTAACGGTGATCCAAACTCAACATCCGGTTTCTTGGTTCCGTCTTACTATGTTTTCTCGAAAAACAACATTCAGCCATCTGATTTTAAACGTACCTTGAACTCAAGCCACGAAGTGAATTTATTTGCGGTGGCTAACCAACAAGTAGACGTTGCCACCAACAATACGGAAAACATGCGTCGTTTTGAGCGTACTAATCCAGAGAAATATAAAAACATCAAGGTTATTTGGACTTCTCCTCTGATTCCATCTGACCCAATTGTATGGCGTAAGAACCTTCCAGAAACAGTTAAGAACGATGTATACCGCTTCTTCATGGATTACGGCACCACTGGTGATGAGCGAGAGGTGGCGATCTTAAAAGATCTAGATTGGGCTCCGTTCAAACCATCAAGCGACTTGCAAATTTTGCCAATTCGTCAACTTGCGCTTTATAAGCAGCTGAATGCGTTAAGTGCTCAAGCAAAGTTATCTGATGACCAAGTTGAAAAACTCTCTCAAACCAAACGCACACTGGCCGCGTTAAACCGCCAAATGAGTGCGCTTGAAGCGATGGAATAAGCATTGAAATACGCCGAGCTGGAAGGTTTTTGCTTTCCGGCTCAAATTATTCAACTTATTCAAAGAATGATAAGCGCAACGAACGAAACTCAACCAATGCGACTAAAACAAAGTCGTAAACCAAATCAAGCCTGCTCTGTTGAACTTCGTATTTTAACGAGCTGGATTACAAACAACCGTCTGATGGATCGACATAATGAGCAGTAAAACTCTAGTACTCCCAATACACCCTATCTCGCAATGGAAGCGCTTTGCTTCGATGTTGTTGATAGCACTCATACTCGCGTGGTCATGGCAGGGCGCGGAAATGAATCCAGCTCAGTTAATTGAAGACTCAGGGAACATGGTCGAGTTGGCCTCGGATTTTTTCCCTCCGGATTTCACTCACTGGAAGCTCTATGTAGAAGAAACACTCATCACCATTCAAATAGCACTATGGGGAACGATTCTCGCGGTTCTACTTTCGATTCCATTCGGTTTGCTTTGTTCTGACAATATTGCCCCGTGGTGGATATATCAACCGATGCGACGATTGATGGATTCGGCGCGTGCGATTAACGAAATGGTCTTTGCCATGCTGTTTGTCGTG
>NZ_JBNGCJ010000597.1:0-3233 GCF_049974785.1 Vibrio genomosp. F10 str. 9ZD137 | reverse complement strand
TGGTGTGGGCAATAGTATTCAACGTTAAAATGGACGCGAGTGGTCGATCAATATTCTGTTTTAATGCAGCAAGCCTCGGCGCCGATGGGTGATTACTCTGTTTTAGTTGGGCGATATAGCTTGGGGTAATGCTGAGTAATACAGCTTCCAGTATTGAACAAATGAAAGAGACGCCTATAGCAACAAAGACATAAATGAAAAGTAACAGCATAGAGTTCCTATTTGGGTTTTTAATAAAAGATACTGCCATAAGACACGCATTATCATCTAAAAATTCAAAACCTCAAATTAAATAATACGCTGGTTTCTACAGTATTTTCCGCAGCGGAAGTCGCTTGAATTTGAAGCGTATGTTTAGATAGTGTGCATGCTTACAGTGGTAAGGAAGATACGAATGCTTGGGTTATGGCGCTCAAATTGTGAGTTAATGCTCATAATACGGTTAAAAGTACGTCATTAAAGCGAAAGAACGCCGACAAACCTTTGCCAGACGGGGGCTTTATGCATTAGAGTGAGTTGAATTCGATAACCTATAAAGAAGGGAAACCCAATGAACAAGACCCAATTAATCGACTTTATTGCTGAAAAAGCAGATCTATCAAAAGCTCAAGCGAAAGCGGCTCTAGAAGCCACTCTTGGTAGCGTGACTGAAGCACTTAAAGACGGTGACCAGGTTCAACTAATTGGTTTTGGTACATTCAAAGTAAATCACCGTGCAGCGCGTACTGGCCGTAATCCAAAGACTGGTGCAGAAATCCAAATTGCTGCAGCTAACGTTCCGGCGTTTGTGGCAGGTAAAGCACTGAAAGATTCAGTAAAGTAATTTACAATACGCCAAGGTAATCTATCTTGGCGTTATTTCCTATCTATGAAAAAAATCCTTTTATCTTCATTAATCAGCTTTTCTCTATTAGGTTGCTCTTCATCAGTATCCACTTCGAATCTTGATCAGTTTTCTGACTACACGGGTGGTAAGACAATGGGGGATGCCACCACATTCTATTGGTATACCGAGCGTTTAAGTCAGCCCTATAATGCTGGGAATTACGTGTTTTCCGGTGATTATGGATGGTACAAATCGGATTATCGATGGAGTGAAGGAGCGGTGCGAGAGTTTATTCGTGAAGGTGAACAAGTCCAAGGCTCAGATCTGGTCCCATACCGAGTTCATGTTCGTTTTAATGTTAATGGTGAAGCAGTTTATCAGCAGTATCGCATTGATGATAAGGTGCTGCCGTTAAATGAAGAGCAATTGCAACGTTATCGGCTTGAAGCCAACTCTATCGCGGACGTGACGAAGGGGCTCGTTCGAGAGGGTAATACGCTAATTCAAGGCTACTGGGATGGTTCAAATTTTGAAACCTGCTCCGGTCAATCGTATGATGAAATAGAGTTTAACCATACGTTGCCTACGTTTGTAGTTAACCGTTTATCCGCGTTTAATAGTTATATTGCAGTCCTGGGTAAGACCAGCGCTAATAAAATTGTAATAGAAGAGTTATTGATGCTCGATGATAATAGCCATGATTGTATTGAGCGCCCAAGCCTTATCGATAAAGGGTAGTCAATTAGGCCCAGATGTAAAAAGAGGCGCTTGGTAGCGCCTCTTTTTGTTTCCCGGATATCGGTCATTTATTTTGCTTCATTTTCACGAGCAATCGCGCGGTAACCTATGTCATTGCGGTGGAACATACCATTCCAGCTAACCTGTTTAGTTAACGCGTATGCGTGCTCCTGAGCCTCAGAAACCGTGTTACCGAGTGCAGTCGCACAAAGTACACGACCACCGTTTGTCACCACATCGCCAGCTTCGTTATTTGTCGTACCTGCATGGAAAACCTTTTGGCCTTCAACTTCGCTTGTTGGTAGTGAAATAACGTCACCTTTTGCGTAGTCAGCAGGGTAACCGCCAGCTGCAAGAACGACACCAATAGACGCGCGTGGATCCCACTTAGACTCTGCTTCGTCGAGTTTCTCGTCGATAGCCATTAGGCAAAGCTCAACAAGATCCGATTCCATACGCATCATGATAGGTTGCGTTTCAGGGTCGCCGAAGCGGCAGTTGTATTCGATAACCTTAGGTGTGCCGTCAGCATCGATCATTAGTCCAGCGTAAAGGAAACCAGTGTAAGGTGCACCTTCTGCGTCCATACCACGTACCGTAGGGTAGATAACTTCCTCAAGGATACGGTTGTGGATTTCAGGCGTTACCACTGGGGCTGGAGAGTAAGCACCCATGCCACCTGTGTTAGGGCCTGTGTCTTTGTCGCCAACACGTTTGTGATCTTGGCTGGTGGCCATAGGAAGGACGCTAGAACCGTCAACCATTACGATGAAGCTTGCTTCTTCGCCTTCAAGAAACTCTTCGATAACCACGCGGCTGCCCGCTTCGCCAAATGCGTTGCCTGCTAGCATGTCTTTGATTGCGTCTTCTGCTTCTTCAAGGGTCATCGCAACGATAACGCCTTTACCTGCTGCAAGGCCGTCCGCTTTTACTACGATTGGAGCGCCTTGCTCACGTACGTAAGCGAGAGCTGGCTCAATCTCAGTGAAGTTTGCGTAGTAACCTGTTGGGATGTCATGACGAGCTAGGAAATCTTTAGTGAATGCTTTAGATCCTTCAAGCTGTGCTGCCGCTTGAGTTGGACCAAAGATAGGAAGACCTACTTCGCGGAATGCGTCAACGACCCCAATAACTAATGGCGCTTCAGGGCCAACGATGGTCAGTTCGATTTTTTTCTCTTGAGCAAACGAGACTAAACCAGCGATGTCTTCAACGCCGATGTTTACGTTCTCAAGTTTCGGCTCAAGTGCAGTACCTGCGTTACCTGGAGCGATGAATACCGTTTCGACATTTGGGTTTTGTGCCGCTTTCCAACCCAAAGCATGTTCTCTACCACCAGCACCAATAATAAGTACATTCATGTTTTAAAATCCTTATAGCTGCTTCAGAGCCTTTATTTCTGTGTCAAACATGCTCACTTATGGTCATAAGCTCCGCGTGTTTTCCTTGAACTAAAGTCGCTGACTTGCTCTACGTATTTCAAATATCGGAATATTTAAAAAACAAAATTATAAGTCTTGCTCAAAGTAGTTGGTGCTTACGTCATTCAACTATTTGAGGTCTCTTTAAATCAGTGGGAGCGCTAACAAGGCGACAAGCGAGCTTATCCCTATGAGCATAGCTCGCTATGTGATTAGGTAAGCGAGCGTAGTCAACGCAGTTACCGCCC
>NZ_JBNGCJ010000596.1:0-4145 GCF_049974785.1 Vibrio genomosp. F10 str. 9ZD137 | reverse complement strand
CTTAACCTCTCTTCCGATCTTAGAGAAACTTGGTCGTTATTTGGGTGGCGCAATCGCGATTGTGATCAATCTCTTCAACCCAGAAAAAATCTTGATTGGTGGCGTTATTAACCAAGCAAAAGATGTGCTCTATCCGGCGGTGTTAACGTGTATCAAAGAGCAGAGTCTTCCAGTGTATCATCAAGATTTAGAGCTGGTGGAGTCGCGCTTTTATAAACAAGCAACGATGCCGGGCGCTGCGCTGATTAAACAAGCGCTTTTTGATGGCCTACTTTTAATGAAAGTCATTGAAGGTTAACAAGACTTATCTACAATATTGATAATAAACCCATGTGACATGACGTTATATGGGTTTTATTTTCTGTCTAAGCCCCATACTATGGGCTATGTTATTTATAGACCAGTAATTCTGAGAGTATGTATGTCTGGAGTTCTAAATACCGTTGATCAGAGAACCAATTTGGTTGGTGAGAATCGTCTAGAGCTATTACTTTTTAGCTTGAATAGCCGACAGATCTTCGCCATTAATGTCTTTAAAGTCAGGGAGGTGCTTAAAGTGCCTGTGCTGACCAAGATGCCTGGTTCTCACCACCATATTACCGGGGTTGCGTCATTACGCGGGGAATCACTGCCTGTGATTGATCTGCGCGCGGCGATAGGTTTCCCTGCGAATCATGATACGTCTCTAGAGCAAAACTTAATCATTACCGAGTATAACCGCTCTATTCAAGGGTTCTTGGTTGGGCAAGTACGTAATATTGTGAATACCGCGTGGACAGAAATTCAGCCGCCCCCAAAGACCGCGGGAAGAGCGAACTACTTAACGGCGATCACCCATGTGAAAGAAGATGATTTGTCTCATATCGTTGAAATCATTGATGTAGAAAAAGTGCTCGCTCAGATTATTGACTATGATGTGTCTATTTCTGAAGGTGTGCTAGATACCGAACTTGCATCTGAAATGATTGGACGTAACGTGTTGATTGTCGATGATTCTTCCACGGCTCGTAATCAAGTGAAAGGGACGCTATCTCAACTTGGGCTCAACATCATCGAGTGTAGTGATGGCCTCGAAGCGTTAACGTTACTCAAATCGTGGTGTGATGAAGGAAAAGATATCTATTCAGAATTGCTCATGATGATAACCGATGCGGAAATGCCGGAAATGGATGGCTATAAGCTGACTCATGAAGTACGAAGCGACCCTCGAATGAAGGATTTGTATATCACGCTCAATACATCATTAAGTGGCAGTTTTAACGAAGCGATGGTACAAAAAGTGGGTTGTGATCGTTTTATTTCTAAATTCCAACCGGACCTCTTGGTTGAAGTGGCTCAAGATCGATTACGAAATTTGCTTCAGGGTTAAAGGAAGGGCGATACGGGTTCAAGGTTGGAAAATCAACGGGAATGTATTGCTCCCGGTAAATTTCTTTTCCCTAATTTTCTTGCAAGTTTAATGAAAGTCTCGGGATCGAGTATCTAGGTGCTCAAAATGCTGGGTGAGATCGATTAATCGCCCTGCAATGACATGCGTGACATTACCTTCTTTTTCTAATATCCCTTTTACCATTAATATCTTTGCGGTTAAGTAGGCTTGTTTTTGAGCTCTTGCTGTCGCTTTCCAGACAACGACATTGATGTTGCCGGTATCATCTTCTAGGGTGAAAAACGTCACCCCAGCCGCAGTACCTGGCGACTGCCTTCCTGTGACCAATCCAACCACCGTCACCATGGATTGATGATCTTTGTTCATCAGGTCTGTCATGCGAGTGAACGGGCTTAACTGACGCGCATTATCGAGGAGAGTGATGGGGTGCAGATCGAGAGAGACACCGGTTGAGGAGAGGTCTTCCATTAATGTCTGCATATCACTTGGCGTCTCAAGGCGATGGTTTTGAATAGGATGGTTTTGCATCTTGTCGTCTTCAGTCTCGATCTCGTGCTGGAAAAGGGGCAAGTCGGTAATGGAGTCCATCATACTCCAACGGGCTTGGTAACGATTATGGGCGAATGAGTGCATGGCATTCGCAGAGGCCAATAGCTCTATATCTCGTTTATTGATACCAATGTGTTGCAGCTGAGATGGGGATTGATAACCCTGAGGTGGTCTTGCCTTGATCAATTGTTGCATACCATCTTGCGTAACCCCTTTGATTTGCCGTAATCCTAAACGAATCGCCAACGCAGAGGAATGAGCCACCACAAGGTGATCACAATCTGAATGATTAATGCATACGGGTAATACGGTGATATGGTGCCTCTTGGCGTCTTGAATCAGTTGCGAGGCGGTATAAAAGCCCATCGGTAAGCTATTGAGCAACGACGTATAAAAAGCCTCTGGATAGTAATATTTCAACCAAGCCGAGCAATACGCCAAAACAGCAAATGAGGCGGAATGACTTTCTGGGAATCCGTATTCACCAAATCCACAAATTTGATCGAATATCCTTTCAGCAAAATCGAGTTCATAGCCACGAGCTAGCATCCCATCAATGAGCTTCGTTTTAAACTTGAACAGTTCACCGTTTTTTTTCCATGAGGCCATTGCTCGTCGAAGTTTATCGGCTTCACCGCCCCTGAATCCAGCCGCCACCATCGCGAGTTTAATGACCTGCTCTTGAAAAATAGGGACCCCCATTGTGCGCGACAGAACTTCTTTGACTTCTTCTGATGGGTAGCTGGTGCGCTCAATACCGTCACGCCGTTTCAAAAATGGATGCACCATATCGCCCTGTATAGGCCCAGGACGAACAATTGCTATTTGAATGACTAGGTCGTAGTAACACTTGGGTTTAAGCCGTGGCAACATGCTCATTTGTGCTCGTGATTCAATTTGAAACACCCCAACGGTATCGGCGCGTTGTATCATGCCATAGACATTGGGATCGTCTTCTTTTCGGGTAATATCCGCGATAGAGAGCGATTGACCATGATATTGCTGAATGAGTGAAAAACACTTACGAATGGCAGTGAGCATACCCAACGCGAGCACATCGACCTTAAGTAGCCCAAGACTTTCTAAATCATCTTTATCCCACTGAATCACCGTACGTTGATCCATTGCTGCGTTTTCAATAGGGACAAGCTCGTACAAAGGGCCAGAGGAAATAACAAAGCCTCCCACATGCTGAGAGAGGTGACGTGGAAACCCGATGATGTCATTGACGAGCGTAATGAAATGTTCGCCTTTTAATGAGTCGGGTTTAAGCCCTAATTCAATAAGTTGAGCCTGCCACCCCAATTGGTGATCTCGTCGGTTAATATTTTTAATGAAAAAATCTAATTGAGTGTCATTAATACCGAGTGTTTTTCCAATGTCTCGAATGGCACTTTTCAAACGATAAGAGATCACCGATGCGGCCAAGGCTGCACGCTCTCGACCGTATTTCTTATAAATATATTGAATCACTTCTTCGCGTCTTTCGTGCTCAAAGTCCACATCAATATCTGGTGGCTCAGCTCGCTCTTTGCTGATGAAACGTTCAAACAATACCGAGACTTGCCTTGGATCGACGGAGGTAATTTCAAGGCAATAGCACACAACGGAATTGGCGGCGGATCCTCTTCCTTGGTAAAGAATGCCTTGTCTCTTGGCAAACATAACGATGTCATGAATGGTGAGGAAGAAGAACGCGTAATCGAGTTGTTCAATTAACGTGAGTTCTTTTTCAATGATTTGAACTATGGAATCAGGTACGCCATTTGGAAATCGTAAGTGTTTGCCTTGCGCGGTCAGTTGACGTAAATAACCGATAGGCGTCATTTGATTAGGAATGAGTTCGCTCGGGTATTCATAACGCAAAGACGCTAAATCGAACTGACAACGTTGAGCAATATGTTCCGTTTCAGCCAGCCACTCAGGCTTGAATATTCGAGCCAGCTTTTCCTGACTACGCAGCGCTCTTTCTGTATTTGTTAAGATATGCTCACCGATAGTATCTAGTGTGCTGCCATGTTTAATTGCGGTGAGTGAGTGTTGTAAAGGAAGCCTTGTTGCAGTATGCATTAACACGCCACCGCAAGCGGTGATGGGTAACTGAAATTCGGTAGCTAGAGTTTGGCAGTGCGCAGTGTACTCTTTGTCATTCCCATTGAGATGACGCTGCAAACCGAGCCATAGCCGATCAGCGTGGTGTTGATTA
>NZ_JBNGCJ010000595.1:0-5556 GCF_049974785.1 Vibrio genomosp. F10 str. 9ZD137 | reverse complement strand
CGCTCTTCCGATCTCAGAGATTATCACTCAGTTTCAGCCAGAGGTGTTTGCTATCGAGCAAGTGTTCATGGCGAAAAACCCAGATTCAGCGCTTAAACTAGGACAGGCCAGAGGCTGTGCCATTGTCGCTGCGGTGAACGCAGATTTACCTGTGTTCGAGTATTCAGCGCGTTCAATAAAACAGGCGGTGGTGGGTACCGGTGGGGCCGATAAAGAACAAGTGCAGCACATGGTAAAACACATGCTGAAACTACCAGCAAGACCTCAAGCCGACGCAGCGGATGCGCTGGGCGTAGCAATCTGTCATGCCAATACCAATAAAACGTTGGCTGCATTGGCTGGCAAAGCGACGAGTGCTAAAAAAGGTCGTTATCGTTAACATTTTAGCCCCCTATCTTTTACTGGCTATCCATCCAGTTATTTATTATCATCGCTAGATAATATTGTCTTAAAGGAATCGAGTGTGATTGGACGTCTTCGCGGCTTACTGATAGAAAAACAGCCTCCAGAGTTATTAATTGAAGTCAACGGTATTGGCTACGAAGTTCAAATGCCAATGAGCTGTTTTTATGAACTTCCTGAGCTGGGTGAAGAAGCCATTATCTATACTCATTTTGTTGTGCGGGAAGATGCCCAACTTTTGTATGGTTTTAATACAGTGAAGGAGCGCGCCCTTTTTAGAGAAGTCATTAAAGCCAATGGTGTCGGCCCGAAATTGGGGCTAGGTATTCTATCAGGCATGTCAGCAAGCCAGTTTGTTTCATCGGTTGAAAGAGAAGATATTTCCACATTAGTGAAGCTTCCCGGCGTTGGTAAGAAAACCGCTGAACGTTTGGTTGTTGAAATGAAAGACCGTTTGAAAGGATGGGGAGCTGGCGATCTATTTACTCCAGCGACGGATGCCGCGCCTTCGGAATCAGGACCTGTTCATCGCGCTCAAAGTGCACAAGATGAAGCCGTGAGTGCATTATTGGCACTGGGTTATAAACCCGTACAAGCGTCTAAAGTGATTTCACAGATTGCCCGTGATGATATGACCAGTGAACAACTTATCCGTGATGCACTTAAATCTATGGTTTAAGGCACATTATAGGAATTCTACACGTTATGATTGAAGCCGATCGTTTGATTGCCCCTGACAGCCCAGTTTTTAAAGAAGAAGAACTTATTGATAGGGCAATACGGCCTAAAAAACTCGCTGATTATAGAGGGCAGGATCACGTTAAAGATCAAATGGAAATCTTTATCAAAGCGGCCCAGTTAAGACATGAGCCTCTTGATCATCTGCTTATTTTTGGCCCACCTGGTTTAGGAAAAACAACACTGGCTAATATTGTAGCCAATGAGATGGAAGTGAACATTCGAACCACCTCTGGACCTGTATTGGAAAAAGCAGGGGACTTGGCGGCTTTGTTGACGAACCTAGAAGAGAATGACGTTCTTTTTATTGATGAAATTCATCGACTCAGCCCAATGGTCGAAGAAGTGTTGTATCCAGCGATGGAAGATTACCAGCTCGATATCATGATTGGTGAAGGCCCTGCTGCTCGCTCAATTAAAATCGACTTGCCTCCATTTACCCTGATTGGCGCGACAACGCGAGCAGGCTCTTTGACCTCCCCGCTACGAGATCGTTTCGGCATTACTCAGCGCCTAGAATATTATAAAGTCCCCGACTTACAGTATATCGTTGAGCGCAGTGCGAATTGCTTGAATCTCTCTATGGAGCCAGAAGGTGCTTTGGAAATTGCTCGCCGAGCTAGAGGGACTCCTCGTATTGCAAACCGTCTGTTGCGTCGAGTTCGCGATTACGCGGAAGTGAAAGGGGATGGCCATATCAGTGAAGCGATTTCTGACAAAGCGTTGAACATGCTTGATGTGGATGCACAAGGGTTTGACTACATGGATAGAAAGCTTCTGTTAGCCATTATGGAAAAATTTGGTGGCGGTCCGGTAGGGTTAGATAACATGGCCGCGGCTATCGGTGAAGAGAAAGACACCATTGAAGATGTATTGGAACCTTACCTTATCCAACAAGGTTATTTGCAACGTACTCCAAGAGGGCGTATTGCAACTGACAGAGCTTACCTGCATTTCGGAATCGATAAATAAACAGAGCTTAGGGCTTAATACCGATCAACACGCCCTTGCGTTAAAGTGATCGGTTGAACGATCCTCTAGGGCTGTAAAAATCCAAATGTTTTTACGCATTTGGATTTTTTATGGATGTTTCTCAAGCCCTGAACGTGATGAATTTCATCTCGGTTTATGCCATCGGTATGATCTTTGTCTTTCTCGTGTTTGTTGTAATATTGAGCGACGGGTTACTGACTCATGAGGTGAAACGCGCCTTCACTACTCAATCAACGACGAACTACAATCTTTCTTGGAATAAGCTCAACGCCGGGGTTATACCGTTTTTGTGAGGCGTTGAGTGCTTGTTCTAATGCACTGTCACAGATCAAATCAAACTGCTGGGGCAAAGAGTTTATCTTGAAAGGCAAAAAGTCGAGTAAACGATTATCACCAAAGGTGGCTAACTTTATTCTTGTCATTAACTCCGGCTTTTCTGAAAACACGTCAAGCACACCCTCTAGCAACGTATAAGAAGTCGTTACAATGGCATCGGGCATTTGAGCCGATTTAATCCATTGTTTCAGTTGAGCATAGCCGTCTTGTCGGTTGAAGTGTTCACCATACCCAAACAGTGTCTGGACATTCCTTTCTTTCGCTGCGGATTCAAACCCTAGTTGGCGCTCTTTCGATATGTTAAGAGCGGGTAACGCCCCAATAAGTCCGACCTTTTTTGTGTTGGAATCAATAACCGACTGGGTTAATTCAAACGCTGCATCATAGTCTTCACTGACAATACAAGCGAAGTGTTCGTCATCTAATGGTCGGTCAATTGCTATGACTGGAGTACCAGCTTGTTGAATGGCTAAGTAGAAATCATTGGCGTCAGGAAGGGCGCTGGCGACAAAAAGCGCATCGATGCGCCTTGATATGAGTGCCTCGGTGACATTTTTTTCAGTGTCAGGATCGTCATCAGAACAACCAATTAATATCTGGTAGCCAGCTTTGCGAGAGTTTTGCTCTAAGATTTTAGCAATGCGCGCGTAACTTGTGTTTTCCAAGTCAGGGATAATTAGGCCAAATGAACGGCTGTTTCCTGCGCGTAGCGATGATGCAGCGTGGTCAGGGCGGTAGTTATGCTCTTGAACAACGGCAATGACTTTTTGCTGAGTTTTTTGAGAAATTCGGTATTTCTGGGCCTTACCATTAATGACATAACTCGCCGTCGTCTTGGATACCCCTGCTAATTTTGCGATTTCATCTAACGTCATTATGGATCCTTTTTGTGCCATTGATCATAAAAATACGATCTTACGTTAAGCAAGAGTTGCATTATACGCTGAATCGATTCAGTATTAAAGCTGAAAGGATTCAGCAGAGTTGAAAGTCTTAAATTTTTAGAGCTGTGCTGTTTCTTGCTAACATTGAAAATAATGTGAATTTCTTTGTTAGTTTTTTTTAGATGATTGCTGAATCGATTCAGCTTCAAGCGAAATAGAATAACCCTGAGGCAGCCACCATGCTCGAATTGACAATAGATGACATCATTTTAAACCAGTCTTTTAATGACAAGATTGAGGCTATCCAAGCCATAGCGTCAGATTTATCTAGCAAGGGCTATGTTGAAGATGGCTATGTTGAAGGAATGCTGGAGCGCGAAGCTCAACATTCCACTTACCTGGGGAATGGAATCGCGATCCCTCATGGAACGACTCAAACACGTGGTTTGGTACAACAAACAGGGGTGTCAATGCATCATTTTCCTCAGGGAATTAGCTGGGGTGATGGAAATATCGTTTATGTTGCTATTGGTATTGCTGCTCAATCTGATGAGCACCTTGGCATATTGAAGCAGCTGACCCATGTTTTATCGAATGAAAATGTTGAGTTGTTGCTCAAGCAAGCCAGTACCAAAGATCAATTGATCGCTATTTTGAATGGCGATGTGCAAAGCGACAAAGCCCAAAGCCGTTTTTCATTTTCTGCTTCTCTTGTTCAACGTGAGTTTCCCGCGACCGATATGATTCAGATGAGTGCTGTTGCCAGTGGGTTACTGCGTAATCAAGGCTGCGTCGACGCTGAATTTATTTCCGATGTTATTAATAAAGCGCCAACCTCTCTGGGCGATGGTTTGTGGTTAGTCAGTAGTGATTGTTCGGTGAATCAAACAGGAATGGCTTTTGTTTCAGCGGCACAGCCATTTGAAATGAACAATCAGCCAGTGAAAGCCCTACTGGTTATTTCAGCTTGTAATCATCTCCATCAACCCGTTCTTGAACAATTAACAGAACTTGTTTTTTCAAAGCAGCAAAAATCACTGTTTGCCCTGTCAGAAGATCAGCTGGTGGCGCTGTTCGTACGTGATGATAATCGAACTGAAGATATGTCAGGTGACGCGGTCTTAGAGTCGAACCCAATGAATAGCGAACTCGTTAATAGTGGTGAATTTACGATTCGAAATGCCCACGGTCTACACGCGAGACCAGGCGCTATGCTCGTCGCTGAAGCGAAAAAATTTGAGTCGACGATTAAAGTCGCCAACCTTAATGGTGACAAAGAGGAAGTCAATGCGAAGAGTCTCATGAAGGTTATTTCACTGGGGGTTAAGCATGGTTACACGCTCAAATTTACCGCCGATGGGGAAGATTCAAAACAAGCCATTGAAGCGATCGGTAAAGCGATTCAATCCGGTCTGGGTGAAGGGTAGAGAGAGTGATGACAATGAAAACGAAAACGAGCAAAGTCGTAACGGTCACTTTGAATCCTGCGCTTGATCTTACCGGGCACTTATCGTTTATCCATACCGGTGGGGTAAGCCTGGTCGATGAAGGTTCACTTCACCCGGCCGGTAAAGGCGTTAATGTGGCCAAGGTGCTATCAGAGCTTGGGGCTGAGGTCACGGTCACCGGATTCTTAGGGACTGATAACCAAGAGGTGTTTTGTCAGCTGTTTGAACAGCTTGGCGCAACCGACAAGTTCGTTCGGGTTCCTGGTTCAACTCGTATTAACGTCAAGCTGGTTGAACAATCGGGCAGTGTCAGTGACATCAATTTCCCGGGCGTAGAAGTGACTCCTCAAGCTGTACTTGAGTTTGAAAAAACATTGTTGGATTTAGCTGAAGATCATGACTATTTCGTGATAGCGGGAAGCTTGCCACCCGGTATTTCCCCTGAGCTTTGCGCAAGTTGGATCAAAAAACTGCGCTCATTGGGAAAAAAAGTCATTTTTGATAGCAGCCGAAATGCACTAGCTCAAGGCATTGATGCGAGCCCGTGGTTGATAAAGCCTAATGAAGAAGAACTGTCACAGGTTATGGGACTTTCTTCATCGAATCCTGACGAATGTCGAACCGCCGCAGAAACGCTGGCCGAAAAGCACATAGAGAACATTGTTATCTCAATGGGAGCGGATGGCGTTATGTGGCTAAATCAAGGCGAGTGGCTCCATGCAAAACCACCCAAAATGAAGGTGGTGAGCACAGTC
>NZ_JBNGCJ010000594.1:0-1992 GCF_049974785.1 Vibrio genomosp. F10 str. 9ZD137 | reverse complement strand
TTGAATACTCGGTAATGTAAGTCGCGGTTTGCTTGGTGCCTTGAATCAGCTCTTGAATCACCTCGACAAAGCCATTAAAACTGATCGCCAACTCTTTAAACTCTTGATCGGTATCGGTATTGAGTCGTTTTGTCAGATCACCATCACCAGATGCCACATTTTTCATTGCTTTATTAAGTTCAGAAAGCGGACGCATCAGTATTTTTAACATTCCGATGTATGCGAGGCTAGAGATCACCAAAAGGGCTAAAAATACCACCAGCATAATGTTTCGCATCTCTTCAAGCGCCGAGTGCATTTCATCGTAGGGTAATAACATCCCAACCAACCAATTTTCGCCTGAGACCTTGTTAAAACCTAGATAGTAATTGACACCTTGAATGTCTACCAACTCTGTTTTATCACTCATCACACCTTGGCCCGTCACAACGGATATGTGCTTACCGTTAAACTTACTGTTCGGGTGCGCAATAACCGTCCCGTCACCATCAACCACAAAAACCGTTGCATGGTTAAGTTTGACGTTCGAGATTAACGTCGCGATTGAAGTTAAATCCACATCAAAAAATGAGACACCTAACAAACCATCAGAATGATAAACGGGTTGAGAAATTGAAATAAGAACAGCGCCGGTCCCCTCATCAACGTAAGGGTCGGTAATCTGCTGACCTCGGCCGCTTTTTGCGGCTTGATACCAAGGGCGAGTGCGAGAATCCCAGTTTGAAGGCGCGGTCCAACTCTTATCGTTATGGATAATGGCACCATCATGTTCGAAACCCATTCCCGATGTCACAAATACATTGCCGAGCGTAGATTGATCAAGTAATTGAGGGATGTCGTATGTGTCGGTAACAGCAAGCAATTCGGACAGATAATGAGCTAGGTTTCGCTTACCTTGTAGCTCACTATGAATCACTTCAGCAACCTGGCTAGAAGCAAGTTCAAGGTTGGACTGAATCGTTTTATCAACTTCACGGTTGGTCGTTCGATACTGAGTGAAACTGAGCACGGAAAGCCCTAACAAACTGACGAGTGTGCCTAGAACAAGAACTTTTGTACTAAATTTCATAGATTGTTTTCCGATAGTTTATAAGTAGATGATGATCTCGCGAGAGTGTAACGCTGAGTCGATGGCGCTAATAGGAATACCGCCTATTCCAAAACGTGCGTTTACGTGGCCCTACTAAACAGATAATAGTTACCGCCTGAAATCAAACAACGGCCTTTAAAAGTTGAGCTAAAACTCGGAATATCGGTTATTCCAAAAAAAATACCAATCCATGTAAAGTAGCCTTAAGATCAATAAATAAGGCACCAATCATCATGTCAACCAATAACGAAACCCTTGCGCCTGCGGATGGGCCATGGGCTAAATTGACTCGGACTGTCAAAACCATTGCCGTTTTTGTCATCAAAGCCATTATTGTCGTCGGTACTCTCGTCGGTTCATCAGTCTTGCTATCAAAACTTGGTACCGTTCACGGCAAAGACATCCCAGAAGAGTATTTCTCTAACGGGTATCCAACGATATTAAAGCTTCTCGATTCTGAGATTTTCATGGGCTTTGTTTTCTTTGTTACCGTTGCAATCATCATTTACATTATCTACCTGTTTTGGCAACTGCATGAAGTCGCAGTCCATAAAGCGGCTGAAATGTCGAGCGCGCATACACAAATCGTGTTTGCTCTGTCTCTATGTGGACTATTTATTGATAAAGCATGGTGGGTACTGGCCATCATCATCGCATTCGCGCGTTGGGATGTTCTTGCAAGAGAACTTTCAAACATCATTCGAAACGGCCGTAAACCAACAGCAAATATTGAGGAATAAGCCATGAAAGAAATAATGCTCCCTTATGTCCTTATCTGTTGGATCTTAGTGAAAACAGGTGTCATTTCATGGACTTTACGTAACGCAGTGATCATCGTGGGCACCGGTGTCATGCTGGCGTTTGCACTTTTTACTGCTCACCGTTTTTAGATCGGAAGAGCG
>NZ_JBNGCJ010000593.1:0-3745 GCF_049974785.1 Vibrio genomosp. F10 str. 9ZD137 | reverse complement strand
TCAGACGGTACTTGGGCTAGTGGAGCCTCAGTCGTCGGGGCTTGGTGGAGGGGCATTCCTTGTCTACTACGACGCGACCTCTAAAAAGATAACCACATTTGATGGCAGAGAAACCGCACCATTAGCGGCAAGGCCAGAGTTGTTTCAAGATGACAATGGCAAACCCCTCAAGTTCTTTGATGCCGTTGTCGGAGGTCGATCTGTAGGTACTCCGGGAACCGTTAAATTGCTTTCTACAATGCATGAAAAATACGGCAGTAAAGCTTGGTCTGAATTGCTTGAACCTGCAAAAAGACTGGCAACCAATGGCTTCTCTGTGTCTGAACGAATGGCGTCTTCGATTGCGAGAGATAAAGAACGATTGAGTCGTTACCCCGATACGAAAGCGTACTTCTTTACTTCGGACGGCGAGCCACTGAAAGAAGGCCATAAACTGGTCAATAACGCGTACGCTAAAACGCTCGATATCCTCGATAAAGAAGGGGGAAGCGCGTTCTATTCAGGACAAATCGCGAAGGATATCGTTGAGAGAGTGACAAGCATTGACGATAACCCAGGCGTATTAGCCATGGACGATTTCGCGACTTATAAGATCATTGAAAGAGACGCGACCTGCGTTGGTTATCAGCAATATGATGTATGTGGCATGGGCCCCCCAAGTTCCGGTGCGCTTACCGTCGGGCAGATACTGGGTATTTCAAGCCATTTTGATTTGAAAGAAATGGGGCCCAACGATCCTAAATCGTGGCAAATCATTGGCGATGCCTCTCGACTAGCGTTTGCTGATCGTGGCCGGTATATCGCCGACACCGATTTTGTGCCAATGCCTGAAGGTTTGCTTGATCCAGACTATTTGAAAAGTCGTGCTATGTTGATCACTGAAGGCAAGGCTTTGGCGGAAGTGTCCGCGGGGAGTCCACCGTGGCAACGAAAAATAGCCCTTGCTGACGATCAATCCATTGAACTTCCGTCAACGACTCATATTGTGATTGCCGATGCCAAGGGCAATATTATTTCAATGACCAGTACGGTTGAGAATGGCTTTGGCTCTCGAGTGATGAGCAATGGTTTTATTCTAAACAATGAATTGACTGACTTCTCTTTCGCTTCGCACAAGAATGGTGCCCCTATTGCCAATCGTGTTGAGCCAGGTAAGCGCCCGCGATCTTCAATGGCACCAACCATTGTTCTTGAAGATGGAAAGCCTTACATGGCGTTGGGCTCCCCGGGTGGCTCTCGTATTATTGGCTACGTAGCAAAGACATTGATAGCGCATTTTGACTGGGGTATGGATATTCAAGACGCCATTAATATGCCTAATTTGGTGAACCGTTTTGGAACCTATGATTTAGAAGAAGGAACAGATGCTGAGCGTTTTAAAGAGCCTCTGGAGAAAATGGGTTTTAACGTTGAAATTCGTGATCTAAATTCTGGGCTTCACGGCGTGGTGTTTACCGATGGAAAATTGATGGGTGGAGCCGATCCACGACGTGAAGGCATTGCTATGGGCGACTAAGTAACAGCGTTTGGAGAACAAGGATATGTTGCGCTCTCGGTGGCCTCTTATTTCATGAGAGGCCACCGAGCTAATTGCCCAAATATATGGATTTCTGTTGGTAGTGAATCAGATGAGAAGATTTCTAGAGTAATCTTGCCGAGTGAGATGAATTTTTCCTTTCCGTTTTTGACAACAACTCTACTTTTAAAAGCAAATGAGGTAGAATCCTTCGCCTTTGAGAGGTTAGGTGGGCAATAAAGGTTGGCAATGAACTATAACCGAGTCGTGTGTTTCGATTTAGAGATGTGTTGTTGGAATGTAGATGGCGTTGGCACTACAGGTGAAATCATTGAAATTGGCCTCGCAGAAATCGATGTTGCGTCAGGTGAAATCGTCAAACGAGCTCAATACTATGTCAAACCTGAGCGTGACGAAGTGTCACTGTTTTGTGTGGAATTGACGGGTATTACACCTCGAAAAATTGAAAAGCAAGGCCGTCCATTAAAGGATGTATTACAGTCAGTACTCAAGAATTTTGGCGGACCTAAAAAGATATTTGCGTCATGGGGGCGTGATGATCAAATTCTGTTTAATGAGTGCCGTGAAAAAGGCATCGATTTACCTTTCAAAGAGTTCATTAACCTAGCCACGTTATATCGAATTCAAAATCGACTAAAAGATAAAAGAATTGGACACCGAGCGGCACAAGAAGCCAAAGACATTGAATGGGAAGGACGACAGCATTCCGGTTATGTCGATGCATATAACCTAGCAAAGCTCGCCCTTACAATGCTTTAGGCTCTATTTAGAGCCTATGATCGGATTCTGCTTACTGGTATCAGTCGCTTATTTTAGTGACTATTGTAAATCGCATACGCCACTCGGTTATTCGCCGATAACAGACAGTTTGGCGCGAATAAATTCGCTGTGATCCACATACAAAAGTTCCGCGGTTTTTCTAATCACGGCTTCCTCAATGGGGTCGATTTCTCCGTCCGCGTGTGCAACTTCCCACATCGCCTTGATGAGTTCGAAACGAGTCGGCCTAGAAAGCTCTCTAAGTTGTGATGTAAACTCATACAGTGATGCCGCGTCTTTCACTTGTTCTTCGGCTTGGGTCAGCAATTGATCGGCTTCTGACTCGGTTAATTCCAGTAAGCGTTCAAGCAAATGATGTTTTGCCTCTTTCTCTGCCTGGTCAATTTGGTGATCGGCTCCAGCCACTTCACACAATAAGCATGCAATGGCGAGATTGGGATTATCATTTTTACTTCCGGCTAAATCTTCACCTTCGATTAGCTGTTTGAATAGGGCGGTGATCGCATTAAACATGGCGGCTCCTTTCTAGCTCGTTATGCTACTCACTCTTTGTTTGGTGAATAGGCCAATGATTAAGTAATAGGGGTGAGAGAACCAATTCACAAGTCAGGATTGTGTCAAACTATTACACGGCTCGGCATTTTAGGGTGAAATCAAAGGAAAGACCGTTGATAATCCGTGTTGTTGTTAGCGAATAATTTTGGCCTTTATGGGTTGTGGATGCGGATGGTTTTTCACGTTGATACCGCTTGAAATTAGCACTCAGTAAAACATGAGTGGGACGAGCGCGGCAGGAGGATACTAGTGCGTTGGATTATCAGGAACGTCAGGATCTTCTAAAATTTCAATGATTTCAGAGCTTGAGGATTCATGACCCATCAAAAAAAGCGCCACCATGGCATCGGCTTTGGTTTTTGTATCTGAGGCATCGTTGATGATTTGTTCAAATCGATGCCTAATCATGGTGATTTCATGCTCAACAAACCCACGCGCTTCTTCATCACCTTGTGATTCTTCGGGCGCATTATCGAACTTTAAAAACAGCAGTTCTTCGTTTAACTGTGTATCTATAAGGCGTTCAGGCAGCCATTCTTCGCCCATCACAATGTCTGGATCTTGGCTTTCAGGTAGATTGTTGAGAATATTTTTTAAATCAGATGCTTTCACATTTCTGTCATTTAGAAGAACATATATTACCATTGTAACGGTGATTGAACTCGAAACATAAAATTTCCTTCTAAAATTGTCTTTTTTTGGTGATATTGAGCAAGGAACACGAGAAATAAAACGATGATAAAACAAAAAAGGCTCATTCAAGCGACCTTCTGTTCTTTTGCAGCCTGCTCTTTTGCGCTGAGTGCTTCGACACAAGCGGAAACCGACTTAAATTCAGTGACAACCGAACATCCAGTGACCACTGAAGATGCG
>NZ_JBNGCJ010000592.1:0-15656 GCF_049974785.1 Vibrio genomosp. F10 str. 9ZD137 | reverse complement strand
GAACCACCAATGACTCTAAAGATGCTTGGTACAACGGCTACGGCCCTGGTATTGTTGCAACCGCGTGGGTTGGCTTTGATAACCACAACCGAAAACTGGGACAAACCACCACCAATAAAAACCTAGATAAGAACCAAATCACCGGAGGTGAGGCTGGCGCAAAAACAGCACAACCTGCGTGGGTGGACTTCATGCAAGTGGCTTTAGAGGGTGTTCCGATTCAATCGAAACAGCTACCTAACGACATTGTCCGCGTTCGAATCGATAGAGATTCCGGCCTTTTGACGAATAAGTTTGATTCAAGCTCGATGTTTGAATACTTCCTTGAGGGGACAGCGCCAACAGAATATGTTGAAGAATCGATCACCGACACGATTTATTCTAGCGCTAGCAGTGAAGAACTGTTTTAACTCGAAAACAGTAAAAAGGGTTGGCAATGCCAACCCTTTTTTATTGGCCATTTTTGATTAAGCTTGCAATATCGACTGAATGGTTCCGCCTAACTGTTCAAAACGAGCCCGCAATGGTGAGCCAGGTCGATAGACCAATACGATCTTTCTTGATGGCTGAGGCTCCATTTTTTTCACGTAGCAAACCCCATCTTTGGTTGACTCTTTAGGGACGGAAAGCTCTGGAAGCAAAGTAATTCCGCCCCCTGCTGCCACCATATTCCGCAGCGTTTCTAAGCTCGTGGCTTTGAAGCGTTTATCTTCTTTCGCCCCCGCAGCAAAGCAATAACCTAATGCTTGATCACGTAAACAGTGCCCATCTCCGAGCATTAATACTGTGCGTCCATTGAGCTCGTCGACATTTAAAAACTCAAGACCGGCCCATTCATGGTCGCTCGGCACCGCTAAAGCAAGCGGCTCATTGTAAAGCTCAATCTCTTTAAACGGTGCCGTCTCAGCCACCGATGCTAAGACCAAACAATCCAACTTTCCATCTTGCAACTGACGCACTAATTCATGTGTTTGAGATTCATGTAAAAACATTTCCAGTTCTGGATACGCGGCTTTCAGCTGTGGAATAATTCTTGGCAAGATATAGGGACCGACCGTGGGAATAAAGCCAATGTTCATTGGGCCCACCATCTCCCCACTTTGCCCACTCGCCATGTCTTTAAATCGCGTCACTTCGGAAAGAATAATTTTTGCTTGTTCGACAAGCTGCAACCCAGAATCAGTAAAAAGAACTTTACGACTATTTCGTTCCAGTAGAGCGGTACCGATTTCATCTTCCAACTTACGTATTTGCCCACTCAAGGTTGGCTGACTCACAAAACAAGACTCTGCGGCTTTACGGAAGTGCTGATGCTCAGCTAATGCAACTAAATATTCTAAATCTCGAATGTTCATATAGACTCATACTCAACGTCAGTTTAAGAGGCCATGCACCTCAATAGAAAACACCTATTGAAACGATAGCACCAAACGATTATTCCTATCAAAGAAAATTGTTAATAATAGCTTCAACAAAACGGAGCACAGCAAAGCGCTGACTAAGACTCACAGTAACTCATTAAACTTAAATACTAGGAAATCATTATGTTTGCATCTAAAGAAGGTCAATCAATCCCTCAAGTAACATTCCCAACTCGCCAAGGTGATGCATGGGTTAACGTAACGACAGAAGAGCTTTTCAAAGACAAGACAGTAATCGTATTCAGCCTACCAGGCGCGTTTACTCCAACCTGTTCTTCAAGCCACCTACCGCGCTACAACGAACTACACTCTGTATTCAAAGAAAACGGTGTTGATGACATCCTATGTGTTTCAGTTAACGACACTTTTGTAATGAATGCATGGAAAGCGGATCAAGAAGCAGAAAACATCACATTCATCCCAGATGGTAACGGTGATTTCACAGACGGCATGGGTATGCTGGTTGATAAAAACGACCTTGGCTTTGGTAAGCGTTCATGGCGCTACAGCATGCTGGTTAAAAACGGCGTGGTAGAAAAAATGTTCATCGAAGAAGACGTACCAGGCGACCCGTTCAATGTTTCTGATGCTGATACTATGCTTAACTACATCGCTCCTGAGCATAAAGAGCAAGAGTCAATCACAGTGTTCACTAAACCAGGCTGTCCTTTCTGTACGAAAGCAAAACAGAACCTAATCGATAAAGGGTTAAACTACGAAGAAGTAGTACTAGGTAAAGATGCAACAACAGTAAGCCTACGTGCAATCTCTGGTCGCACAACTGTTCCTCAAGTTTTCATCGGTGGTAAGCACATTGGTGGTAGCGAAGAACTAGAAGCGTATCTAGCTTAATCACAACCCACTGAAGACTACCTAGTGTGTCGGGCACTAGGTAGCCTTGTCCCTAACGTCACCTCTATACCCAAGTGGCTTTTAAATCCAAGTGGCTTTATATCTAAGCCGCTTGAATGATTCACCCAAAGCGGGCCATTAGAACACTTTGGTATAGAACGTACGAACACAACAATTTCTTTCAGCAGCCGGAATAAAAAGGCTCAGAAAATAAAAGTAGAGATATGGTTATGAAACAAGTAAACGTAGATGTAGCTGTGATTGGTGGTGGTACTGCAGGTTTAGGCGCTTATCGCGCGGCAAAAGCAAACACATCAAGTGTCGTTATGATAGAAGGCGGCCCATTTGGTACAACCTGTGCTCGCGTTGGCTGCATGCCGTCAAAACTGCTTATCGCTGCTGCTGAAAGCGTTCATCAGATTGAAAAAGCGCCAGGATTCGGTGTTTACCCTCAAGGTGAAACGGTGATCAATGGCCGCGAAGTAATGGACAGAGTAAAACGTGAACGTGACCGTTTTGTCGGATTTGTTCTTGAAGGGGTCAACGAAATCCCGGCTGAAGACAAAATCCTCGGCTACGCAAAGTTTCTCGATAACAACACATTGATTGTTGATGACCACACAACCATTACCGCTAAACGCATTGTCATCGCCACGGGATCACGCCCTGCCTACCCTGCGGTTTGGAACGAGCTTGGTGATCGCCTTGTTATCAATGACGACGTATTTGATTGGGACGATCTGCCAGAATCCGTCGCTGTATTTGGTCCTGGCGTTATTGGTTTGGAGTTAGGCCAATCCCTGCACCGTTTGGGTGTGAAGGTGAAAGTATTCGGTGTGGGCGGTCAAGTCGGGCCAATCACTGACCCTGAAGTCATGGCTTACGCGAACAAAGCATTCCAAGAGGAGTTCTATCTTGATGCGGATGTTAAAGTAGAGACCATGCGTCGTGTGCTTGACGACCAAGGCAACGAGACGGACAAAGTCGAGATCATGTTCATCAACCACGATGGTGAACTTGAAACCTTCATTGTTGATTATGTATTAGCAGCAACAGGACGTCGTCCTAACGTTGATAAACTCGCTCTTGAAACGACTACGCTGGAATTAGATGAACGCGGTGTACCAACAGCCGATTACTACACGTTACAAACATCGGTAGAGAGCATCTTTATTGCGGGTGATGCAAGTAACCAAATTCCACTGCTTCATGAAGCGGCAGACCAGGCGAGAATCGCCGGTGATAATGCGGGACGCTTCCCAGATATTCGAGCAGGGTTACGCCGTTCGGTTATCTCAGCGGTATTCTCGGATCCGCAAATTGCCATGGTCGGTGAAACCTTCAAACAACTAGAACAGCGTTTAGGTAACTGTGGGTGTTTTGCAACCGGCGAGGTTTCGTTTGAGAATCAAGGTCGCTCACGTGTCATGCTGAGAAACAAAGGTATTTTACATGTGTACGGAGAGCAAGGAACAGGACGGTTCCTAGGCGCTGAAATGATGGGGCCTAATGCTGAGCACTTAGCGCACTTACTGGCTTGGGCACACCAGAACAAGATGACGGTATCGGAAATGCTCGATATGCCATTCTACCACCCAGTGATTGAAGAAGGTGTTCGTACTGCACTTCGTGACCTGAACGCCAAACTGCACCTAGGACCAGAGATGGTGAAACATTGCCTAGACTGTGGACCGGGATGTTAATGTAGGCTTAATTGAAAACAAGCTAAAAATAGGCTGAAGAGAAGATGAAAACAGGTGGAAAAGAGGCTGAACATAGGCTTTTTCCACCACTTCTTTTCAGCCTGTTTTTTCAGCCTTTCTATCGCGCCTCTTTGTAACCTTGTCTCAGGCTTCTTTTCTACCCTACTGGCTCAATTATTTTTCAGCAGCAATCACAGAGATTTCAACCAATAGCGCTTCACGCGCCATGTCACCGGTCACACAAGCGCGTGCAGGTGCGTGACCTTCAGGAACCCAAGCATCCCAAACCTCATTCATCTCTTTAAAATCTTTCATATCTTTTAAATAGATGGTCGCCGACAACATATGCTCTTTATCACTACCCGCTTCAAGTAGTAAGGTTTCTACCTTATCTAGCATGGTTTGCGTTTGCTCTTTGATGCCTTTTTCTGCATCCGCACAAACTTGGCCACATAGATAGATGGTTCCGTTATGCTTAACAATACGGCTCATACGTTGCTTAGTGTGTTGACGTTCAATCATTTTGCTCACTTTCTTGGGTTAGTTACGATATTCTATCAACGTGTATATTACCCAATAAGAAACATTCATGACATGTAAAACGTGCGATAACGCGGCCTGGTTTTGGAAAAAGATCGGGCGCTGTCAACGCTGTATGGATCAGCTCACCACGCTCTCGGTGTTGTGTGCGGCTGTTTGGTGGTTTACCTGTCGAGAAACGCCGTTCAGCATAGAATCCATTGCGCTTATCATGGCGGGACTTGCGTTTAATGGATTGCTGTTTTTACATCTTTGGATGAAGTTTATCGTCATTCCCTACCAAGAGAATAAGCGCAAAAAAAACTCCAGCACTTCAGGCAAGCACTAGAGTTTTATCATTATCGTTTACGTTAGCTTTTTCGTTTACATTGCTTTTGGCATTTACATTACTTTTACCGCTGCATCTCTGGCTTGTTAACGGGTGAGCCCAAGCGCTTCGTCTACCACATGATAGATATAATGCTGCTCAACCACACCTTGAAACAACCATGCTTGCGGTCCACGAGCAAAGATCGCCACATCTTCCCCCGAATGCGTTTCTGAGCTCAGTTTCACCAATGCCTGCTGTAAGTAATCGAGCTTTTCCACTTGCTCTGCCGTTGGGTTATCTCGCTCACCTTTCACCGCTCCCGGGCCATTTCCGTAAGCGAGTGTCGTGTAATTTTTCCCAAAATCATCTTGGTTAAGCTTACCTTTTTGCTTGGAAAGACCCAGAATTGGATTGCCGCGCTCAGCATAGCCATTTGAAATCAGTGTATGAGCATGATCCGCAGTCACAATAATCAGGGTTTCTTCAGGGTTGGTTTTTTCTAACGCAAGTCGAATCGCATTATCAAAAGCGACCGTGTCTTCCAGCGCTCTGGCGGCATTGCCATCGTGGTGAGCATGGTCTATGCGTCCAGCTTCCACCATCAAGATATAACCCGTTTTGTTGTTGCCTAATATTTGAATCGCTTTATCGGTCATCTCGGCCAGTGATGGCTCTTGGTTGTCGACCTTTCTATCCGCTTCATATTGCATATGGCTGCTTTCAAACAGACCAAATGCTCGCTGTTGATCGGTCAGCTTATCAAAGCCTTGGCGATCATAAACATACTGGCCTTTCGGGTACCGATCTTGCCACTCTTCAATCAGGTTACGCCCATCTTTACGTTTGCCTTTTTTACCCTCAGGGTCCGTGTTATCTATCGGAAGAAATTCACGGCGACCACCAGCAAAAGCCACTTGAAAGCCGTCACCGTGATCAAACTCTATAAACTGTGTTGCAATGTCTTTACACCCATTCCCTTTGGCGATATTCGGCATAGCTGCATCGTTTTCCCAGTTACGGTCGGCGCTATGTGCAAACGTGACCGCTGGCGTAGCATGGGTCAATCTCGCGGTCGACACCACGCCAAGAGACATACCTTTTTCAGCGGCTGAGTGAAACGCTGTCTTCACTTCATTTCCTTTTGCACTGCTACAAAAACCACGTTGCACCTTATCATTAACACTGATAACACCTGCTTTGGTCTTCACCCCTGCCACCATCGCGGTTGCCGTGCCCGCTGAATCCGGTGTTTGCATATCGGTATTGTATGTTTTAGCTAATGCAGTATGAGGGAGACTTTCCATAGCGAGTGAATATTCTTCACCTTTAAGCCCTTTGTTTTGCCCTGCATAAATACGGGCTGCGGTCATTGTGCCCACACTCATACCATCACCGATAAATAAGATGACATTTTTAGCCGGCCCTGTGATTGGCTTTAACTTTTTTGCTGCTGTAATAGCACTTTGGCCTTGGGTATACCAAGTATCACTTTGTTGAGGCAGTTCTGCCATTGAAACTGTTGATGCTATTAGACCGCTGAGCGCTAATCCTAGTTGAAATCCTTTCACTGCGTTTCTCCGATGGAATAAATGAACGGGCCCAACGGTAGCCAATTTGTATCTCAGTTTAATGAATGATTATTGACACTTTTTTGACTACTCGTGAAATAGGAAAATCCAAAAATGGCGTACAGAAGAAAGAGATAAACCGCGTAAGATAAAAATACGAGCGAAAAGCCTGGGCGATAAAAAGAAAAAAGCCCCGCAGCCAATCTCGGTTGCGGGGCCTTCTTAGATATTTTCTAAGAAAAAGCAGTGGTATTAATTCAGACTGCTGCTTTTCCTTTTAGTTCCTTAAATCGAGGATCTTTTTTGATCTTTCTTCAAGAAAATGAGTTTGCGCCCTATACTCAATCACTTACATAAAAACTTAATCAAATAAAGCATAAATCAAATAGAACATCGCGCGCAATAATAGGGTTAAAACCGGTTAAGCCACGTTCACTTTGGCAATGATCTGTTCAACCAAGTTCACTTCCAACGCCACTTCATCACAAGCGTGCTGACGTGGACACTGATCACAGTCTTTAAGCACTTTCTCAGGCAGCAACGACTTGGATGTCGGAATAAAGCTGTGCTTCATAAAGAACTCTGGTGTTCTTGTCAGCACAAAGACTTTTTTAATCGCCATTTGGCGTGCTTTATCCACTAAGTGTTGAACAATCGCCGAGCCTTGTCCCTGACCTTGCCAACCAGCTTCTACGCCTAATGAGCGAATTTCGGCCAAACCAGAATCATACACATAAAGCGATGCACAGCCCGTCACTTCACCATGGTGTTCTGCCACCGCAAACGAGCCAATATCGCGTACTAACTCATTACGAGATCGCGGTAGGTTTTCTCCCATGTTGGCCCAATAAGCGACCATGCCTTCCAACGCTTCAATGTCGGTAAGACGCGCAGAACGTACTTTCACCGCCGAAGTATCGCGCTGAGCAAGACGTTGATCCGCTTGATCAACCGCATACGCCACTTGCTTAGGAGAAACGCCACCTAAGGCACTTCGTTTTTCCAAACAGGATTCGATGGTTAAAATATCGTACACATCATCTTCAATTACATCAGAGAAGGCTTTGAGCTCATCAAGTGAAAGATCTTCTAACGCGCAGCCTTTTGAAATGGCCCCCACAACCGCAACCCCAACAATATGGTGAGCTTCACGAAATGGAATGTTTTTCGCGACTAGGTAATCCGCCAGCTCAGTTGAATTGGCATAACCTTGTTGCGCGGCTTCTAATGTACGTTCTTTGTTAACTTTAATGCCTTCAAAACACAGCGCGGCCATTTCCATACAATCGTTCCAAGTATCAAGCGCATCAAACAGCCCTTCCTTGTCTTCTTGCATGTCTTTGTTGTACGCCAATGGCAGTGCTTTCACTGTCATCATCATCGCCGCAAGAGAGCCATAAACACGGCCAGTTTTACCACGAATAAGTTCAAGCGCGTCTGGGTTTTTCTTTTGTGGCATCAATGACGAGCCTGATGTCACCGTGTCGGCTAACTCGATAAAATTCGACTCGCCTGAGTTATAGAAGATCATGTCTTCTGCAAGACGAGAAAGGTGAAGCATGGAGATAGACGCAATCGACATAAGCTCCATCACGTGATCACGATCAGAAACAGAATCGAGCGAGTTACGTGTTGCACGACGAAACCCAAGATTATGCGCCAGTTCTTCACGGTCCATCGGGTAGGCTGTACCGGCAAGTGCGCCAGAGCCAAGTGGACAAGTATCGAGACGCTTAATCGCATCATTCAAACGTGAATAATCACGCTCTAACATTTCAACATACGCCAAACACCAGTGAGCAAAAGTCACCGGTTGTGCACGTTGCAAGTGCGTATAACCAGGTAACACGGTAGCTTGGTGTTCTCTTGCAACTTCAACCATTTTCGCTTGCAGACGATCAAGGCCAATAAGCAGTTGTTGCCCTTGCTGGCGACACCACAATTTTAAGTCGGTTGCGACTTGATCATTACGAGAACGGCCAGTGTGTAATTTTTTACCTAAATCACCCACCTTGCCAATTAATTGCTGTTCAACCCAAGAGTGAATATCTTCTGCATCAGAGCGTAAAATCTGATTGGGATCTTCCATCACTTCAAGTTTGAGTTCATTCAGGGCCAGTTCAAGCTTTTGCTGCTCTTCTTCACTCAACACATCGACAGATTGCAACGCTTTTGACCAAGCGATAGAGCCAACAATGTCTTGCTCAGCCAATCGGTAATCAAAGCGAAGTGAATCGTTAAAGTCTTTGAACCTAGTGTCTGCTGCTTGGGTAAATCTACCGCCCCATAATGCCATTGTGTCTCTCCTAAATGCTCAGTATCTACTGCTTGTGCAACGATGTTCTCTGATTAAATTCAGCTTCTCTTTTTGTATGTTTCAAACTTACAGCAATTCAATATAAAAACAAGGTAAAAATGCATTTTTTTCACATAATTATTCACGGATGGTACATTTAAATTCGTCATGGCGATCTGACTCACTGACAAAAATCCATTACACGTCTTTCGTCATAAAGTACTTATCCAAAAGTCCCCCCCTAAATAAAAGAAAAACCCACTTGCAAAAACAAGTGGGTTTTATTGGTTTTCATTCAGTAATGGTTGATTACTTTGATCTTTTCACTTCGTTCAGTGCTCTGATTCTGCTTGATAGAGAGTAAAGACGAATGAAGCCTTCAGCATGGCTTTGGTCGTACACTTCATCTTCACCAAACGTTGCAAACTCTTCACAATATAAGCTGTTCGCCGAACGTTTTTGAGTCACTGTTGCGTGCCCTTTGTAAAGCTTAACCACCACTTCGCCATTCACATCTTGAGCAAGCTCTTCGGTGGCTGCAAGAATCGATTTGCACAGTGGTGTGAACCAACGACCATCGTAAACAAGGTGCGAAGCTTTCACGCCCAACTCTTCACGGAACTCAAACGCCGCTTTATCTAATACAAGTTGCTCAACCGCACGTAGCGCTTCCATCATGATAGTGCCGCCCGGAGTTTCGTAACAACCACGAGACTTCATGCCCACGAGACGGTTCTCAACGATATCGATACGACCAACGCCGTGCTTTGCGCCTTTTTCATTAAGGTAAACTAGCGCGTTGTATGGCGTCATTTCTTCACCATCGACCGCAACCACTTCACCTTTTACCACTTTCAGTGTCACTGACTCTGATTGATCCGGTGCTTTTTCTGGATCAACAGTCCAATCCCAGCAATCATCGTTTGGCGCGTTCCATGTATCTTCTAACACGCCGCCTTCTGTTGATATATGCCATGCATTGGCATCACGTGAATAGATTTTCGTTAGTGATGCGGTACATGGGATATTACGCTCGGCAAGGTAATCCAGACATTCTTCACGGCTTACAAGGTCCCACTCACGCCAAGGAGCAATAACATGCAGGTCAGGGGCAAGCGCCGCAAATGCACCTTCAAAACGTACCTGGTCGTTACCTTTACCGGTACAACCGTGACACAACGCATCCGCACCCACTTTACGTGCCACTTCAACTTGCGCTTTGGCAATTATCGGACGCGCCATTGAGGTACCTAGCAGGTATTTTCCTTCGTAGTACGCGCCTGTTTTTAGTGTCGGGTAGATGTAATCGGCCACCATCTCTTCTTTTAGATCAGCGATGTAGCATTCTGAAGCGCCTGACGCTTTTGCTTTCTCTTCAATACCTTCCAGTTCTTGTGCGCCTTGGCCCACATCAGCAACAAATGCAATCACTTCACAGTCATAGTTCTCTTTTAGCCACGGGATAATGACTGAGGTATCTAGACCGCCAGAGTATGCGACAACAACTTTTTTAACTTGAACTTTGCTCATTTTTTCTCTCCAAATTCCTTGCTCTGCGCTTGGCGGTCAGTGCTAAGGCTTCCATTTAATAGTGTTAATTTTGTTGTGCTCACGCTTGTGCGTAAGAACGTATTGGTTGTGTTCTACTTTGGTACGAAAAGTGTTCCGATACACTCTCCGGCAAATAATTTGACCAGTTTCTCTGGGTATCTCCAGGTAGCAACTTGAATAGATCGCCCTAAATCATTGGCCGCTTCCAGGGCCGCTTCTACCTTGACAATCATGCCATCAGTAATCACCTGGCCTTGAATCAGCGCCGATGCTTGTTCTTCAGTTAGACTACCGATTAGGTGTCCTTTGCCGTCTAATACACCACTCACATCAGAAAGCAGAACTAACTCAGCATCAAGAGCACCAGCAACGGCAACCGCAGCTTGGTCGGCATTCACATTCATTAATTGCCCTGCTGGTGTTAAGCCAATCGAGCTAATGATAGGAAGCGCTCCAGTATCTAGAATCGCTTGAAGTACCGCTGAATCTCCTGGTGACGCTTTACCTACTGCGCCTAATTCAGGATCCAACTCTTCAACTTGACACAATCCACCGTCCGCTAGACTTAAACCCACCGCATTAAGGCCATCTTTGATCGCTTGCCCTTGAAGCAGTTTGTTGGCAGTTCCTGCTAATGCTCCTGCAATAACAGGGATTTGTTCGTAAGGCGTCACACGTAAACCGTTTTTCTTCACCGTTTCTAAATTCAGTTTACCCATAAGGTCATCCACTAAATACCCGCCACCATGAACAATGACGATTTGTCGTCGAGCTTGCTGCTGATAAGTGTTGATAGCCGCGAATAGCTGACTCAGAGTCTCGTTACTCTCTAGCGCTGCTCCGCCTAACTTAATCACCAATGGCATGGCTTTTTTTTCTGACAAGGTATTATCGGTCATGAATGTTCCTTACTGCTCTGATTATCTCAATGGCGTATTTGTCTTTTTCTTCTTTTTACGTATTCGCCGTCTATTCCGTCTTTGTCTAACCGCCGCTTACTCTAATGCGGTTATATTCATACAACTAAATTAACGCGGTTAACTGGGAGAATCCGTAGTGGATATTCAAGCACTGCATCGCTTGGCTTGACGCCCCTTTCAGTAAGTTATCAATCGCTGATACCACGATGACGTGCTCACCTTCCACCTTCCACCCCAAATCACAAAATGGAGTGAACTCTACGTTTTGAATTCTTGGCATCTGCTCATCCAGTAAACGGACTGCTGGCTTACCGTCATACGCTTTAACAAACGCTTGTGTCACTTGTTCAGCAGTCACACCGGCGGACAACTTCATCGTGATAGTCGCGAGAATGCCGCGTTTAAAATTACCTAGGTGCGGGGTAAAAATCACATCACAACCTAAGTGGCTGGTGATCTCTGGCTGATGACGGTGCGCAAACACACCGTAAGGCTGTAGGCTCACTTCGCAAAAGCTATTGACCATAGACGCTTTACGTCCTGCCCCTGTTACACCACTGGTCGCATTGATCACAGGCCATTGATTCAGATCGAGAAGCTGTGATTCAACCAAAGGCTTGATGGCCAGTTGTGACGCGGTTGGGTAACAACCTGCAACAGCCACTAGCTGAGCTTGGGTAATGACCTCTTCGTTCCACTCAGCCAAACCATAAGCTGCGTTGTCTAACCAAGCGGCATGTTGATGCTCGAAGCCATAGTACTGCTGGTAGAAGCCTTCACCTTTTACTCGAAACGCACCGGATAAATCAAAAACCTGGCAACCGTTCTCTAAAAAAATAGGAGCAAGGTCATGGCTCACTTCATGGGCGGTGGCTAAAAAAACAACATCGCAGTCAGTCGCCGCTTTTTTAACGTCCACTAACGGCTCAACAGGCATATCAACCAAACCGGCTAGCTTACCGTGCAACTCTCCAATATTTTTACCTGCATCAACACTATTGGCTGAAACGTACAAACCTGATAGCGTGAGCTGTGGATGTTTTTGCACCATGACAGCTAATTCGGCTCCGGTATAACCGCTAGCGCCAATAATCGTGGTTTTAAGTAACTCAGCGTGTGACATCGACAACTTCCAAATTCAAGGTTAATAGTGGTTTCTTCGTTAGTCGTGAATCGTAGTGACTACGTTTCAATTTCAT
Source organism: Vibrio genomosp. F10 str. 9ZD137 (assembly GCF_049974785.1). NCBI lineage: Bacteria > Pseudomonadati > Pseudomonadota > Gammaproteobacteria > Vibrionales > Vibrionaceae > Vibrio > Vibrio genomosp. F10. The sequence continues at coordinate 3,296 of NZ_JBNGCJ010000592.1, read as the reverse complement.
GGCTATTCATCAGAGTGAGCCCTTGACTCAAAATGACTATTAATTTTAAAAAAATAGCTTTAATTGATTTTTTATTCACAAATAATGATTTAATATGTGTTTTACCTTCTTAAGGTATTTCTGTCAACAGTAGAAGTGAAGATAATATGCAATTACCCAGTTTTCTCGAGGTCTACGAAGGCCTAATTTCAACCTCATCCATCAGTTCAAGTGATCCTAGCTGGGATGAAGGCAACAGCATGGTGATTGAAAAGCTCGCCACCTGGTTAAAAGACATCGGTTTTGACGTCACCGTTACAGAAGTTGAAAAAGGAAAGCACAATCTGATCGCTAAGAAAGGCTCAGGAGAAGGCGGGCTGCTTCTTGCTGGACACAGTGATACCGTGCCATTTGATGAGGGTCGTTGGAGTTTTGATCCACACACATTAACCCAAGCGAACGATCGCTTTTACGGGCTTGGCACTGCAGATATGAAGGGCTTCTTTGCGTTTATTATTGAAGCTGTGAAGAAAGTCGATTGGAGCAAGCAAACCAAGCCGCTGTATATATTAGCAACCTGTGATGAGGAAACGACCATGTTGGGCGCTCGTCACTTTACCGACAATGCACCGTTTAAACCTGATTATTGCATTATCGGTGAGCCAACCAGCTTAGTTCCGGTCAGAGGCCATAAAGGCCACGTCGCTAACGCCGTGCGGATCACGGGTAAATCGGGCCACTCTTCCGATCCCGCGTTGGGTGTCAACGCCATCGAAATCATGCATGAGGTTTTGTTTGCCCTGATGCAACTGCGCGACAAACTCATCAAAGAGTATCATCACCCGGGCTTTGCGATTCCAAGCCCGACTCTAAACCTTGGTCATATTCATGGTGGAGACAGTGCAAACCGTATCTGTGGATGCTGTGAGCTGCATTATGATGTTCGCCCTTTACCTGGCATTAGCCTCGATGGGCTGGATAACATGTTACGAGCATCACTGAAAGAAGTGGAAGCAAAATGGCCGGGCCGAATCGAAATAACACCTCTGCATGAACCGATTCCCGGTTATGAGTGCCAACATGACCATCCGTTTATTGCCGGTGTTGAAGAAATTTGCGAAACCCCGTCAGAAACCGTTAACTACTGTACTGAAGCACCTTTCCTACAACAGCTCTGCCCAACCCTAGTATTAGGCCCAGGCTCAATCGAACAGGCGCACCAACCGGATGAGTTCTTAGCCTTTGAGTTTATTGATCCCACCATCAATATTTTATCTAAAGCGATGTATAAATATTGTTTTTGAACCAAATTAACTGAAGATTGATCAGATAAAGTCTAACAGCGTGTGAGTGACCTTATAGCTAGCACGCTTTATTCGTCTATTTTTGTAATAAACTTTCAACACTTTAATTATCAATGCCCGAAGAGCATCTCTTACATCCACTTGCACAATAAATGCAAACTTATGCTGCAATATTTGACTCTTGGTAGCACTTTTCGCTAGATTGTGTACCTAACAAGGAACACCGGATGTAACTTTTTTACAAGGCAGGATGATAATGAACGAAAAATACGCTGCGCTCACAAGTAACGTAAGCATGCTAGGCCGCTTGCTTGGCAACACCATCAAGGATTCACATGGTGACGTTATTTTAGAGAAAGTTGAGACAATTCGTAAGCTTTCTAAATCAGCGAGTGCAGGCAATCAATCCGACCGCGCCACTTTAATTGAAGAAATTAAAAGTTTACCCAACGAGCAACTCACGCCTGTTGCACGCGCATTTAACCAATTTCTCAACTTGACCAATATGGCAGAGCAGTACCATACGATTTCACGCCATTGTGAAGAGCACGTATGCGAACCTGACGCGATCAGCAGTTTGTTTTCGAAGCTAAGCCAAAATGGCATCAGTAAACTCGATACGGCTCAAGCAGTCCGTGACCTCAATATTGAATTGGTGTTAACCGCTCACCCTACTGAAATCACTCGTCGCACTATGATCAATAAACTGGTCAAAACCAACGAGTGTTTATCAAAGCTTGAACTGACCGACCTTTCTCATAAAGAACGCCAGAAAACAGAACGACGTTTAGAGCAGTTGATCGCTCAAGGTTGGCACTCTGATGTGATTCGTAAGCAGCGCCCAACTCCACTGGATGAAGCAAAATGGGGCTTTGCTGTTGTAGAGAACTCACTGTGGGAAGGCGTTCCTGAATTCTTGCGCGAGCTTGATGATCGCCTAACAAGCTACCTAGGTGAAGGCTTACCTATTGACGCTCGCCCAGTGCATTTCTCATCTTGGATGGGTGGCGATCGCGATGGTAACCCATTTGTGACGCATACAATCACTCGTGAAGTGATGCTTCTTTCTCGTTGGAAAGCCGCTGACCTTTACTTGGGTGATGTGAACGAGCTTATCTCTGAGCTCTCGATGACGAAGTGTAATGATGCTGTCCGTGATTTAGCCGGTGATGACCAACATGAACCGTATCGCGCTGTATTGAAAGGTCTTCGTTCGCTTCTAAACGAAACGCTGGACATTCTCGACGCAAAAGTCAATGGCCAAAAGCTGGCTGTAAAAGCACCATTGCAGCATATTGATCAATTATGGGCACCGCTTTATGCCTGTTATCAATCACTGCATGAATGTGGCATGGGTGTGATTGCTGACGGCTCACTGCTCGATACTTTACGCCGCATTAAAGCGTTTGGTGTCCACCTTGTCCGCTTGGATATCCGCCAAGAAAGTACTCGCCATTCAGACGTGTTATCAGAACTGACTCGTTATCTGGGTATTGGTGATTACGATCAGTGGAGCGAGCAAGATAAAATTGCTTTTCTAACGAATGAGCTAAGCTCTAAACGCCCACTTCTACCACGCGACTGGGAGCCATCGGCACCGGTAAAAGAAGTTTTAGATACGTGTAAGATTGTGGCGTCTCAACCACGTGAAGCGTTTGGCGCTTATGTTATTTCAATGGCACGCACAGCTTCAGATGTACTGGCTGTTCATTTGCTTCTACAAGAATCAGGTTGTCCTTACCGCATGGACGTTTGTCCGCTGTTTGAAACACTGGACGACTTGAACAACGCAGAATCGGTCATTAAGCAATTAATGGACATCGATCTGTACCGAGGCTTTATTCAGAATCATCAAATGGTCATGATCGGTTACTCCGACTCTGCGAAAGATGCCGGTGTTATGGCTGCAGGCTGGGCACAATACAGCGCAATGGATGCTCTGGTTAAAGTATGTGACGCTGAAGGCATTGAACTAACACTGTTCCACGGCCGCGGCGAGATCGGAAGAGCGGT
>NZ_JBNGCJ010000591.1:0-5789 GCF_049974785.1 Vibrio genomosp. F10 str. 9ZD137 | reverse complement strand
CGCTCTCTTTGATCGGCGCCATGCTAATGTCGGTTTTTTGACCACAAGATACACAGCAACACTGGCAAAAACAAAACCCATACCACCAAGCCAATCAAAGGATTCGCCAAACATCAGCCACGCTTGTAGCGCTGTGGTAGGTGGCACCAAATAAAACACCGAGGCAACACTAGAAGCCGCGCCATTCTTCACCATATACAGTAGCAACAGCACCGCGAAACACGACAACACCACCACTAGCCATAGTAAGGTAAGAATAAACTCCGAAGTCCATTCTACTTGCCTAGTTTCAAACATAAACGCATAAGGAATAAACAGTCCAGCGGCAGCCACATACTGGAGCATAGCCGCGCCAACCATATCTACTTTCTGGCAGAATTTCTTTTGATACAAAGTACCTAACGTCATACCAAACAGTGAACATAAGGTAATCGAGATAGCTAGCCATTGATACTGCTTTGACTGCCATTCTATATTGCCAACGAGAACTAAGCTTATACCGATGAAGCCCAGCCCCAATCCTAGCCATTGAGACAATGTAAACTTTTCACTCCCCCACGTCAGCAGCAGTACGGCGGTTAGAATGGGCTGAATCCCAACAAGCAGAGAACTTAGCGCCGCTGGCATACCTAAGGAAATAGCCATAAAAACGCCACCAAGATAGAAACCATGGATCAAAATACCGACGACTAAGCAGTGGAGCAAGGCTCGTCCTTTAGGAATCGAACGTTTGAGTACCGCAATCAACAACAAAAACAAGACCACATTGGCAACCATACGGATAGAAAGCAAGGTCGCAGGCTCGGCGTATTGCAACCCAAAACGGGCACCTACAAAACCCGAGGCCCACAACATTACAAATACAAAAGGGATCATCCGTATCAACATAAAAAACCCACTAGCCAAAGTGTTAACAATGCTGTTACTTTAATTAGGTACAGCAATGTAAAAAAGGCACAAACAGGACGGTTTTTATGGGTACAGAATGGACACAATGAACAAGTATGATCGAATTGAGCGGTATTTGCGGCAGGCCATTACCGCAGGAGTCTATCAACCAGAAGACAAACTGCCTTCGATTAGACAACTGAGTACCGACAAAAACGTCAGCAAAAATACGGTGATTCGCGCTTATCAAGAACTTGAAGCGGTAGGTCTTATTTATTCGGTTGCTAAGTCTGGCTACCGTGTCAAAGCGATCTCTCAGCCAGATAGCCAATTAAACGCCTCAAACCACCCACCCAGCAAGGTTGATCTCTTATCCATCTGTAAATCCATTCTTACCTACTCTAGCGAGAAAGAACGGCTTCCCGCCGGATCAGCCCATCCCAATATCAAATTCCCAGCGATTAAAAGCCTGTACGCAGAAATAGGTCGACACAGTAGAATACAAAGCCAATTACCCAGCCAATACCAAATTCCTCCAGGCAACAACCTGCTGATAAAACAACTTCTTAAAATAAGTCATGACCTTGGCATTACTGCCCATTATGGTGATATTGCCGTCACTCACGGTGCTCAGCAAGGAATTAGCCTGGCGCTTCGAGCCTTAACCAGCAAAGGGGACATCGTAGCAGTAGAGTCTCCTTGCTTTTTTGGTAACTTGTTACTCATGGAATCTCTTGGATTAGAAGTGGTTGAAATTCCAAGCTGCCTTGCTACAGGGATCAGCCCTGAAGCATTAGACAAAGCCATAAGCCAGTGGGATATTAAAGCTATTATTGTTACGCCCAATTTTTCCAATCCAACTGGATCACGAATGACCTTAGAAAAGCGCCAACGCTTGCTGGCCGTCTCTAAGAGTATTCCCATCATTGAAGATGATGTGTTTGGCGCGTTAAGTTCGGATGAAAGCATACCAAGCTTGAAATCTTTAGATACCCAAGATCGCGTTATCTACATCAACTCTCTTTCCAAAACACTCGATTCTCGCTTACGAATTGGGTGGATTTTATCGGGGCGATACCAGAAACACATTGAACGGCTTCTTATCAGCGACAACATGGGCAGCCTTAATTTGATGCAATCTGCCGTCGCGGAGTTCCTCACCACCGGTAAGTATCGCTCTCATATTAATAAAATGAAGCGCGTATACTTGTCCAACGGTAAAAAGCTACATCAGTGGTTAACGGAAGCCTTGAATCAGTACCCATCATTGCAAGGGCGATACCACCTAACCAAGGCTTCAGGATCATTTATCATGTGGTTAACCCTGCCAGAACATATTGATAGCCATCTACTTTATCTTGAGTGTAAAAAAGAGAAAATCGGGATTTACCCGGGTGTCGCTTTCGGCACCAATAACAAGTTTGGTCACTGCTTGCGCTTAACCTACGCAAACTTAGAAGGAACATCCAGCGAAAAACAAGGGATTGAACGACTTGCTCACCTGATCGATCAACACTACCAGCGGGAAGTTAAGTCATACGTGTAAAGAGCATCAACACGCCCTAATCATGTTGTACATAAATGAGTTCGTCGATGTTGAAGCCTCGCTCTTTTGCCATACGAACAAACTTGTCCTTTACGTCTTGAGGAACGGAACTCGTTCTCGATAAAAGCCACAAGTAGTCCGTATTTGGCCCAGAAACAAAGGCATATTGGTAATTCTGGTGATCCAATTCAAACACCACATAAGACCCATAAAAAGGCCCGAAGAATGACACCTTTAAGTACCCGTCATTTTCACTTTCAACAAAGTATGCTCTGCCTTCCGCCTCGCTCCATTCCGATTCTTCGACTGAATAACCTCGGTTAAGCACCGCCACACCGCCGTCATCTTTAAGGCTATACTCCGCAGTAACTTGGGTAAGGCCGCGTTCAAATGAATGGTCTAAGCGAGCCACTTCGTACCATTTTCCTAAATATCGATTGAGTTCAAAATCAGAAACGGGTTTGACTGTATCTGGCATACCTAAACACCCTTGCAAAAGAACCGCCATTAGCAGCAATACGCTTTTTTTCATCGATAAACCCTTGTTCCACATAAAATAGTCCATTAAAAACAGAAAGGGCCATGGTAACGACCTTCCGCATACCTTCAGTTTTAGGCAAAATCATAAAAAACGCCACGAGTCATTCTATACAGATTAACTCGTGGCGTTCTACTTTCTCTTTCGATTTAGCTATCTAACATTGATATCAATGCTGAATATCGGTCACTAAACAATTGATTTCTAAACAATAGCAGCTTGTAAAATTTGACGGCTTTCAGTGAGAGTGATCGCTTGATGCTCACCCAGCGCAACCAAACCGTGCAATTCAAGTTGAGCGACAATGTTTTCTACTGCTTGCTCAGCCGTTGAACCATGCTCCGTCAATTGAGTTGCAACCCCCAAACTTTGGTAGAAGCTTTCAATCTCATTAATCGTGCGTTCTGCCAAATCATCACTTTGCTCTAAACCAAACACGTTAATGCCCATTTGCTCTAATTTCGCACGTTTATGCGCCAGTTGATTACGAAGTAATGAAGGCTGCACAATCGCCAGTGAACGAGCATGATCAACACCGTATGCTGCTGTCAACTCGTGCCCAATCATATGGGTTGCCCAGTCTTGACGAACGCCAACACCGATCAAACCATTTAGAGCTTGATTTGCTGACCACATCAGGTTTGCACGCCATGCGTCATTGTCACGCTGTTCAAAATCACGACCTAGTTTTAATAAACTGCGCAATAGTGCTTCCGCATAACCGTCTTGCACATAGGCACCATCAACCGTCGTAATGTATTGCTCACACACGTGAACCCACGCATCCACAACGCCATTGACTAACTGGCGGTCAGGCAATGTTTTCATCACATCAGGATCCATGACAGCAAATCGTGGCTGAACGGTTGGCGACATAAACGCTAATTTTTCTTTGGTTGCGCCATTAGTAATCACCGCACCACCGTTTGACTCAGAGCCCGTTGCTGGCAATGTTAAAATTGCACCTAATGGCACAGCCTGCGTAACTTGGTGCTTACCAGCAGGGATATCCCACCCATCGCCATCATACATTGCGGAAGCCGCTACATACTTAGAGCCGTCAATCACGCTCCCACCGCCCACTGCCAATAGGTAGTCGACATTTTCACTGCGTACCATTGCCACCGCTTTGTCTAACGTCTCTCTTGTTGGGTTAGGCTCAACACCAGAAAATTCAATCCAGTTATGATTTTTTAGCGCTTCGGTCACTTGATCATAAACGCCATTGGCTTTAATCGAACCGCCACCATAGATAACCAGTACCTTACTTTCTGGCGCGATTTGCGCGCTGATCGCCGCGATTTGGTTTTGTCCAAAAAGTATATGAGTTGGATTCACGTAATTGAATTTCATCTGTTGTTCCTTAATAATTATAGGTCTTCATCATTGCTACAAGTGCATATTACTCTCAATATAGATATTAAAAAGGTATATTAGTCGTGTTTTATTGCCTATTTCTGCTTTTTTATGTACATTCGACACCAATACACACCATTGATGAAGACAATGAAAACACTGACAACTGCGATGCAAGCCTACGCGAACACACACTCTTTAGAATGCACTGAACAAGTCATAAAGACCGACCTAAAAGGTGTCAGCTTTTATTATTCGAGTACATCAACCCCTCGTCGCCCTCTTCTTTATCAATCAGGCATCATCATCATGGGCCAGGGGCATAAGCGCATTCATTTAGCCGACGAATCCGTCAGTTATGGTGTTGGTGATTATCTTGTTATTGGCGTTCCTCTCCCCCTCGAATGTGAAGCATTTAGCAGCAGTAATGAGCCATTATTAAGCTTATGTATCGATGTGGATTTACCCTTACTCAATACCCTGGTCGAAAAGCTCAACACTTCAATTCCAAACCCAGGAAAATCATCGCGAGGGTTACAAAAAGCCCAGGTCACTTCCGACTTAGAAGACGCCTGTATTCGGTTACTAAAATGCCTTGAAGATAAAACAGAAATGGCCATATTTGGCAAAGACTTGGTGAAAGAAATTGTTTACCGTGTGCTGACCGGACCGCAAGGAAATACACTAATGGGACTGGTTCAACAAGACAGTCACTATGCTCGCATTGCAAAAGTACTCAGTAAACTGCACGGCAACTTTTCTTCTCCGATTAATGTTGATGAATTAGCACAAGAAGCCAACATGAGTGTCTCGGCATTTCATCGTGCTTTCAAAGAAGTGACCTGTGACTCACCCATGCAATATGTCAAGAAAGTGAGACTCGATAAAGCAAAAGAACTGATTACCATTGAAGGTAAGCGAGCAAGCGAAGCAGCAAACCTTGTAGGGTACAGCAGTCAATCTCAGTTCTTCAGGGAGTTTAAACGCCACTTTCAGTTATCGCCTTCTCAAATGACCTAGGTGGATTCAGTGAAATAAAAGCATTTTTCTTGGCGAATTATAACGTTAGCTTCTACTCTTTACCTACACATTATCATTCATAAAGAAGGGACTGACTATGAAGTGTTTCACCATCTCGCTATTGGCGATGGTTATCTCGACGGGGAGTATCGCTGCGGAATCTAAGCCCGCAACTCAAGCAACAATAGACACGAATAACGCCCTGTATAACAATCTTCCATTTAAAGACACAAAAGACTTTGAACGTGCACAAAAAGGCTTTATTGCTAAGCAAGATGTTGTCACGGTCACCAATGAAAATGGTGACGTTGTTTGGGACTTAGAAGAATACAAAAAGTTCATTACGCTCGAGGCTAAAGCACCCGACAGCGTAAACCCAAGTCTGTGGCGTAATGCACAATTAAACGTGATCAATGGCCTGTTTAAGGTAACAGATGGTAT
>NZ_JBNGCJ010000590.1:0-737 GCF_049974785.1 Vibrio genomosp. F10 str. 9ZD137 | reverse complement strand
GCTCAATAGTGGCTTTTGGAAAAGCCAAGTCGGCTTGAGGGATACCCGATTCATTGCGGCTAAATTCACCCAATGTTGATGCCAAGGTTTGCAAGTCGTGTATAGAGAGTTGTGCTTCTACTTCCATGACATCGATACCGTGAGCGATGATCATTGTTTGTTGTTGATTCACCACTTGCTGCTGTTCAATATCGACTTCGGCAATGCGTAAGTTTTGCGGCAATACAATGGAAGTTTTCGCTAATAGCCTCTGAGCTTCTTGTACCTTTGCAGCCGCAACCTTCACCGCTGCTTCCGCTACCCTTCTATCATCAGGCATGGTGATCAATTGATGTTCTATATCGAGCACCAGCTTTTGCTGCGATAGACTACTCTGTTTTTGCTGATCCACATCCGACTGTGATGTTAAGCCTTTTTTACGCAAGTCGAGTTTTCGCTGAAGTTCGGTGTTGGCAATCTTCAAACGATTCTTTTCGATATCTAACGTCTGCTTAAGATTCTTTTCATCTAAATTCAGCTTAGTCAGTGACGTTTTACTCGATTTATAATCGGCTTCCGCCTGTACCAGCTTCAATTCATAATCGAGAGGGTCGATTCGTAAGACTTCTGTCCCTGCTGGGATTATCTGTCCTTTTTCAAGGTTTGGATGACGGTACACAACCTTACCCGTGACCTCTGAAATGGCTGACCATTCCACTTTTGGCAGCACTTTACCAAACCCTATAGCCAGTGGCGCC
>NZ_JBNGCJ010000589.1:0-13571 GCF_049974785.1 Vibrio genomosp. F10 str. 9ZD137 | reverse complement strand
ACCGCTCTTCCGATCTTAATGCCGGTGGTGTTCGAAATTCATTGCATCCAGGGGATGTCTCTGTCGCGGATATTGCTGGAAAATTGTTGCCTTTTGCTGTGCCGATCGGCGTCTATCATATTAAAGGTAAATACCTAGCTCATGTGCTGGAAGGTGCCATTAATAACGCGACGAATAATGGCGTTGATGGGACCGGTTCTGGGTCTTATCCTTACACCCATAATCTTCGCTTTCATTATTCACCTAGCGCCCCTTTAGGTGAGAGAATACAAGACCTTAGAATATATAAACAGGATTTTGGCTGGGTCACGTTGGATCCAGAAATGGTCTATACCGGTTCGTCTTCGGCGTACACAATGAAAGGAAAAGAAGGGTACGACGCGATCCTCAACATGAAAGACGAAGGGGTGGTAACTTCGCTTTCTATGGCCGATTGCTTTACAGAGCTATTAACGGAATTTCCTGACAAGCTGAATCAAATCAATGAAAACGTGCGCTGTGGTGAAGCTTAATCACGCACAAAAGATCTTGGCTTAATCTTTGCTTCTCTTTTGATGTTATTTACGCGTCTTCGTTGGGAGAAGATGCGAAGATGTGGGGGGAGGTAATAATGTGGAGTCGTGATTGGTTCGATGTCATGGTGGTGGTATCTTGGGTTTTGGTTTGGGCGGCTTTAGTCTATTTCATGCCATTCTCAGGGATATAGCCCTAAAATACAGCCACTCAGGTGGCTGTAAATATCGTTTCAGTATTTACCATTCCTTTTGAAATCATTTCTTTGCTACTATCAGCCCTAAGTATCGTCACCAAGATTGGTTCAGGGCATTATGAAGTTTCTTCACACCTCTGATTGGCACTTAGGCCGTCAATTTCACAATATTTCTCTGCTCGAAGATCAAAAGGCTGTGCTCATTCAGCTCATTGATTATATTCGTCAGCACCCCGTGGATGCCGTTATTATTTCGGGTGATATTTATGACCGCTCGGTCCCCCCGACTGCCGCGATTGAACTGATGAATATGACCGTGAACACGATTTGTAGCGAATTAAATACGCCGATAATTATGATTCCGGGAAATCATGATGGCGCTATGCGTTTGGGCTTTGGCTCAGAACAAATGCGAAGTTCAGGGCTGCATATCATCAGTTCATTTGAAGACATGATGGCCCCTATTGTTTTAGAAACAGAACAAGCTGGAAAAGTGGCGTTTTACGCCATGCCCTACAATGATCCTGAACTTGTTCGCCATCATTTTAACCAGCCCGTTTCAACACATGATGAGGCTCACCAGTTTTTGACTGGTGAAATCGTGAAAGCGTTCATGCCGAACCATCGACATGTTTTGCTCAGCCATTGTTATGTTGATGGGGCAATAGAATCAGAATCGGAACGTCCATTGTCTATCGGTGGTTCGGACAGAGTAAGTCATAAGCACTTTACGCCGTTTGACTATGTGGCACTGGGTCATTTACACCAGCCACAGAAAAAAGGTGAAGACTTCATTCGCTACTCTGGCTCGCTGATGAAATACAGTTTTTCAGAGCAGCACCAGAAAAAAGGGGTGACTTTGGTTGAGCTTGATCGCAACGGTTTTCAATCGGCTCAGCACATTGATTTGGTCGCGCCGCATCAAATGAGGATCATCGAAGGGGAACTCAATGAGATCATCGCGGAGGGTCACAGTGACCCGCATTCCCATGACTATTTACTCATTCGGTTGACCGACAAACACGCCATTTTAGACCCTATGGAAAAGCTGAGAGCGGTGTATCCCAATGTCTTACATATTGAGAAGCCTGGAATGCTTATAGGCATCGAGCAGCAAATGAGTAAAGCCCGTTTGGCGAGAGGAGAAATCGACATGTTCAGAGATTTCTTTTTGGAAGCCCAGAAGAGCAGTTTGTCAGAACAACAAAACGACACCATTTTGAAAGTGATCCAAGAGCTAACCAATGAACAGAAGGGATAACCATGCAGCCAATTAATCTCACACTGCAAGCATTTGGGCCTTTTGCGAATCAACAAGTGATCGATTTTACCGCTATGGGTAACGCCCCGTTGTTTTTGATTAATGGTCCAACCGGGTCAGGAAAAAGCGCCATTTTGGATGCTATCTGCTATGCGTTATATGGTGAAACTACGGGCAGTGAACGAACCGGCGATCAAATGCGTTGCGACTACGCGGATGTCTCACTGCTCACCGAAGTCAGTTTTGAGTTTAAACTCGGTGCCGTTTCATACAAAGTGGTTCGATCGCCGGAGCAAGAAGTGCCGAAAAAAAGAGGCGATGGTACGACGGAAAGAAAACACAGCGCGACACTGTATCGTTTGAATACCGATGAAGAGCAGCTGATTGCGAACAAGCCAATCCCAGTATTAAAAGAAATTCGCGAACTTATTGGCCTTGATGTGAAGCAGTTTCGTCAAGTGATGGTGTTACCTCAGGGTAAGTTTAGAGAGTTGTTGACGGCGACTTCTAAAGAGCGTGAACAGATATTTGGTCAGCTATTTCAAACTCATATTTATACGGCCATTGAACGCGCATTGTTTGATCAGGCCGCTGGGATAAGAAAAGCGAAAGACGAGTTTGATAATCAAATAAAAGGCGTTTTAGATGTTGCTAATGTTGACAGTGAAAAGCAGTTGGAGCAAAACTTAAATGAGGTGACTGATCGCCTAAGCGAATCAAAGCAGCGCCTTGACCTATCTAAGAGCGTCTTAGATAAAGCCACGTTAGAAGAAAAAGCATCACAGGAACTCAAGCAGAAATTTAGCCATTTAGCCCAGAAGAAACAGCAGCTCAATGATCACTTGAACGAGGAAAATCACGTAAAACAATTACGCGTTCAACGAGATAATGCGTCATTTGCTCTCTCAATGGCGGTTTGTCATTCTCAATTCAAAGGCAATCATAAAGCGTTAAGCGATAATTTGGCTGAGCTAGAGCAGTCTAGCGTGGCATTGGCTCTCGCTAAAGAAACGTTATCTAAATCGGAAGCAAATTTGAAACAAGCTCAGTTAGCACAAGCTGGGCTCGCTGAGATACAAAACCAGATATTTAATTTGGATTCCGTTCGTTCTAAGTTAGTTGAGCGATCTGAGTTCGAGATAAAGTTGATTGAAGCTCAACGCAGCTGTGTATCGGCTGAAATAAAGCGCGATGAGTTGCAAACTGAGATGGCTCGATTGGAAGTGCAAATCGCCAGTAAAAGAATCGATCTCGACAACGCCAAGCACAATCAACAGCAATTGCCCATTCTTCAACAGCAACTCGATACTCTTATCGAGCAGCGCACGTTAGAGCAGAAGAAGTGGAGATTAGAACGTCAACAAAAAACGCAGTTTGAACATCAGGATAAGTTAGAGGCTAAACTAACCGCGGCAAAAGAACAAACGGAAAACGCCATCGCTTATGCAGACAATCTAGAATATCTATGGCATTCAAGCCAAGCTGCGCAATTGGCAAAACATCTCAATATTGATGAACCATGTCCAGTCTGTGGCAGTGTCGAGCACCCAAAACTTGCTGTATTTACTCGTGAGGAAGTAACGAAAAAAAATGTCGATATCGCACGAGGACACCAAAAAGAGGTCGCCAAAATAGAGCAAAAATGTCTGGATGATTTGGCTCAATGTGGCAAAGAGATCGCAATAACAGAACAAGCTATTTTGGGTATTAACGATCAGCTTCTGGCTCGTCCTTCTCTGACTGCAGAAGAGACAGACAAAACGATTGCACAGTTAGAGCATAAGATAGCCGAGATCAAACAAGTGAGGATCGAGTCTGTTGAATCGTCACTGCGCGAAATAGAGCAGGCGCTACTGGAGGTTAAAACCAATCTAAGTACCCAGTTAGAATATGTGAATATCGCTCAAGTATCGATGGCCCGCATACAGACAGAAGTAGACTCGAGAACTGAGAATATGCCTCAAGAATTCGGTGATTTAGTCTCGGTTGATGCTAAGTTGCGGAGTCTAAATGCTGAAATAGCTCGCGTGGTTAACCAAGAGAAAATAGCGAGGTCACATTTTGACCAGTCGCAGCAGTCGTTTGTGTCGGCACAAGCAAAAAACCAAGAATTAGAAAAACAAAAAGCCTTGTTAATTGTGGCGCGAACCCAAACTGATGAGCAATGGAATACGGCGTTAACAGATAGCCCATTTTCCACTGAAGCTCATTACATAGAAAGTGCATTGAACAAATCAGCAATCGATGCGTTAGAGCTAAGAATTTCCCAATTTGAGCAAACTAAAACAGCGTTGACTACCGAGTTAATTGCGATAGAAGCTAGCCTGGCTGATAAAGTGTTACCGGATGTTGATCACCTCATACAGCAGAGAGAGACGGCTGAATTGGAGTATGATGACCTATCTCAGCAACACACGCTGCTTCAGTCGACGCAGCATCGTTATCATGAAGTTCAGAAAAAGCTCAAGTTGCTCAAGCAGCAGAACGAAGAATTAAACAAGCAATATGAAGTGGTGGGTACGCTCAGTGATGTTGCCAATGGCAAGACAGGATCAAAGATCAGTCTACACCGCTTTGTCCTTGGTGTGCTTTTAGATGATGTGTTGATTCAAGCATCATTGCGCTTGCGTAAAATGAGCAAAGGTCGCTACGAACTTAAACGTAAGACTCAAAGAACAAAGGGTAACGCTGGTTCAGGGCTCGATCTTCTTGTGGAAGATGGCTACACCAGTAAAATGCGAGATGTGGCGACGCTATCGGGTGGTGAATCATTTATGGCCGCTCTAGCCCTGGCATTAGGCCTCTCTGATGTTGTTCAGTCATATAGTGGCGGGATTCGTTTGGATACACTATTTATTGATGAAGGGTTTGGCAGTCTCGATCCTGAATCACTCGATCTAGCCATTGAGACCTTGATTGATCTTCAACAAGGAGGAAGAACCATAGGGATTATTTCCCACGTGAGTGAGCTCAAAGAACAAATGACATTGAGAATTGACGTAGAGCCAAGTCGAACTGGCAGTGTCGTACGAGTCATTCATTGATCATAGCGGATACTGAGCCGTTCGTGATCTGAACGGCTACTTTCATCTTGAGCGTACGTTTCTGCATAGGCTTTCTTAAGAAAAGTTCTTTGAGAATGAGAAATCGACGCTAGGAAAGAGGCTCTATATGCACTCGTAGGCTGTAGAAAAATCGAAGTGTTTATTAGCAGAAGCTGTATGAATACGCTACCGTAAAAGCATAGGAATAAATGAGTAGGCGCGTCGCTTGGTCGTATTGAAACCTGTATCAATAGGAATTGATCGACGGTTCAAGAGGACTAAGCTGACATTAAACACAGTGAGCAAATTTAGTGTCAATGCGCCTTTACTAGGAAGTTGGAATGACTCTTGTTAATAAGATATACAAGTATGCTGAGCCTAATCTTAATATTGTCGGCTGGATGGGTTTTGTAGGCTTTCCGTTTTATTACTATATTTGGTCGTCAGTGTTCCCTCAGCCCTATGAAAACCTACCTTTACGGATTGTTTGTTCGCTCGCGTTATTAATGCTGGCGCTAAGAGACTTTGTTCCTCGTTCATTACATAAATATTTACCGCATTACTATGTGTGGGCAATTGCTCTGTGCTTACCGTTCTTTTTTTCATTCATGTTGATGATGAACGATTGGTCCATTGTTTGGGTTATGTCTTTTATGGCATCGATCTTTCTTCATATACTCCTGGTCCATGAAACACGCATTCTTGTCATGCAATGTGTTGTGTCTATTAGCTGTGCAATACTCGCGAGTTATTTTGTTGGTGGCCAAATGGATTGGCATGAGATTGATTGGTCTTATGTACCGATTTTTGTCTTTACCTATATGTTTGGAAACATCTTCTATTTTAGAAACCAGATGGAACATGAGTCTAAGATAGCGCTAGCCAAGTCTTTCGGTGCAGGTATCGCACATGAAATGAGAAATCCATTAAGTGCTTTAAAAGCGACGATAGATTTATTAAAAACCATGTTAGTTGACCATAGTGTGTCGGCACCCACGCCATCTGAAAAAGATCAAAAGATAGTGAGTGAGTTATTAGATGATGCGAGTGAAATTATTAAAAATGGCAATGAAGCCATCGACTTGCTGTTGACGTCTATCGATGAAAATCGGGTTTCTCGTTCGACTTTTTCGATACACACCATTGAAGAGGTTCTGTCTGATGCCATTAACAGCTATCCCTACAAATCCCTCAATGCAAAAGATTCTGTCGTGGTATCAAAAAGTGAAAACTTTGAATTCTTAGGCAGCGACACGCTTTTAAAGTATGCATTGTACAATCTGTTCAAAAATGCGTTTTATTATCAGGGTGAAGAAACGTTTCGATTGGACATTCGTGTAGAATCTACGCACGAATTTAATGTACTTTCTGTTCGAGACAATGGGGTTGGCATTGAAAAAGAGAAGATAGGTTCGATATTCAATGATTTCTACACGTTTGGAAAAAATGGCAGCTTTGGACTCGGGTTGCCCTTTTGCCGACGTGTGATGCTCTCGTTTGGTGGGGATATTGTGTGTCATTCCGAAAAAGGGGAGTGGACTGAGTTTGTCTTAATGTTCCCGAAATGTGATTCAGATGGGGTTAAAGATATTAAGCTCGATCTTATCCGAAATAAATCCATTCTATCGATTAATGTTGAGCTGCCCATAACAAAAGCGTTAAACGACGGTTCTTTTTATCGCGGCTACTCTTTCCAAACCGTTTCTCTTAGTACTGCTCTGAACAGAGAAGAGTATCAATTTGAGTATGATTTAATATTCGTCGATCTCGATGAAATAGATGAACTGGCTCTCGCTTTACTAGAGGATAAACTCTCCTTTACTGAGGCCAAAATAGTTTACTTATATCAACCGGATAAACACTACCATTCAAATTTTAATCGCTTTCTATCTTGTTGTGCCGTGAGTAAAAAAGACATGACATTATCGTTACCCCAAACGCTAGAATGCTTGTTTTTTGTCCCCAGTTGCGATGATAAGAATGCGATACCCAAAAAAACGATGGCGTACACAAGCACAACGGTGTTGCTGGTCGATGATAACGATTCTCTGCGTTTTTTGACCACTCTGTTACTCACTCAGCAGGGCTTTCAAGTCGTAGAAGCCAAAGATGGCAGTGAAGTGTTTAAGCTTGTCGATAGCGAGGACGTTGATATCATCATTATGGATATAGAAATGCCTCATGTTGATGGTTATAAGGCAACGCAGATATTGAGAGCATCAGGCCATATAAAATCAAATATCCCCATTATTGGGCATACAGGAAATAATAGCCAAGAATGCATTGACCAGATGAAACACGTTGGCATGAATGACTATGTGATTAAGCCGGCAACCAAAGATGCGTTACTAGAAAAAATAGAACACTATGTTTAATCGATACCATGGCGCCTAAAAATGATCTTCTATTTTATGAGCTAATCGGACCAAAAATAGTTTATATTTACGGTTATATGAAATACAGGTCAGGCTCATTAAAAGCATGGCGAAAAATAGAGATAACGTGTTCTATCTGATCTTTCGTAATGCCAGAGTTTATCGAAAGACGAATGAGGTTTTTATTATTAGGCGTCGCAGGGGGGCAGAATACCGACCCCAATACGCCATGCTTCTCAAGATAAGTTCTGACATTTATCGTGTTAGTGGAATCACCCGTTTCAATCGCTATTATTTGAGATTGGCTGCGGATGTTAAAGCCAATTTTTTTCAATCCTTGGATCAGGGTATTTGCATTCTCAAATAACGTTTCTCTTGCCTGATCACATGTTTTGACTACTGAAAGAGTCGCTCTGATTCTTTCTAATTCACTTTCCATCATCGCTGAACTAAAAATAGACGAGTAAGCAGAATAAGGCAGACTCTCGCCGAAACGGTTGTTACACCATATTGCGCCAGCACGATAAGCAAACGTTTTTGCCAGGCTTGCGGTCATAAAGTCAACATCGGCAGAAATATTGAGATGCTTTAGAAGCCCTGCACCTTGCGGACCGTGCGTACCCAATGAGTGAGATTCATCAACAACGGTCGCGCAACCAGCGTTTTTTGCGACGGCAACGATATCGATCAATGGCGCAATAGTCCCCAGAGTACTGTAAATCGAGTCAACGATAACGATACCTGGGCCGTTTCGACCAATTAAACGCTTCAAATGACGGGTGTTATTATGCATAAAAGGGAAAATGTTGGCGCCAGCATATCGAGCGCCTTCCCATAACGACATGTGAGTAAAAAAATCGATATATACATTGGTTTGGGAATGACAAATGGTTTGCATTAAAGCGGTATTAGCAATCCAACCGGATGGCGCAATGATGCAGTGATCAAACTCGGTATAGTTCGACATTTCACAAGCGGTTTTTCTGCTGAGTGCGTCATTATGTAAAAATACGTTCGACATAAATGAATTATTTTTACTTGATAGTAATGAAGCAACCTGGGCACCGATAACCGATGGGTGGTGACCTAAATTTAAATAGTCATTGCTTTGCAGAATAACATCTCCCGGAGAAGGGGCCTTTCCCAGCACTAAGTTCTTGCCTTTATCGGCAGGAATAATCAAACGGTTGAGATCGTGTTCTAATTTTTTAGCGCAAGCCTCAGGCAGTATTGATGATTTTTTATAATTCATAGTTCCACCTTATTTTTATTATATTGGTTGATTGGGTATTAATAAAAATATCTATGACAGCAAAACATGAACTGGTCGACAACGAAAAACTGTTTTTTTAGTTACGGTTGGAAATAAACGTTTTGAGAAGGAATTAGGAGCGTGAATCCGGACCATCACGGCGTCTAATTAAAATAATGTCTAAGAAGAAAAGAACAGACATTTAAAAAAAGTTAATAATTGACTAGTAAATCATTGATAAAATTTCGTGATTAAAATTAGTAGAAAATGGTGTTCGTTTATCTAAAGTGGTTATTCTTGATGCGAAATTTGTCATTGAGGTAGAGAGGGGCGGTTAAGCCCCAAACGATGATCGTTGAAATAATAAACTAAGACTTTTGACCGAGTTGGGGCCAGTACATTTTGATGAATCCGATAGAGACCCAAATAACTAAGCCAGTAGAAATAGTCACTTCCAAGAAGCCGAATTTATGAAGCCAGTGCCAGTGTGGATGATACTCGTCAAAAAAGTCAGTCAATCGGTACATTGCTACAGAGCTAATCACAGAAGGAAAGGTGATTGCCGCTATTGAAGGCTTAAATTGAAGACGCAGTAATCTGAAATAGCATAAATAGATAAACAGCGTCATAGTGACAGCAATACCCGCTAATGCACCCGTTAAAATAGGGTCTGGGTTAGGAAAGTTGACCAGGTAACTGGCTAGCGATAGGTTGATAGGCGCTGCCATGATTGCCAGGGTTGGTTTAGCTCGAACCGACAATGCGCCTTCAAATACCAAGCGATAAAGAACCACAGGAAGCATAAAGAAGTAGATTGCGATACATGTGTTAACTAGAGTCGAAGAAAACACGGTGTATCCAAATTGAGTCCCTGCAAGTGAGCTACTGATTAACCCTACCGGATACAAGAACCAACTAGGCAATATATGCGACATTTTGAAGTTAGAGAGCTGAAATGTGAAGAACAACGTCATCATAGAAAGGTGAAGTAGTAGAGCTGCGAACCAAATAGGATAAGCAATAATCGGGGAAACTGCGGCCAAATAGTCACATAGCATCAGTAAAGACATACTGATGGGGGCCATTAAACTCCCACTGACAGGATGACGAAGATCACTAATGAACGTTCTAAAATGAGTGGTGTATTTTAGTAAGACTGGAAGTAATAAAAGCGCGCCAATGCCTGCAAGGTAGGGTCTAATTAAATCACCATAAAAAGGTAAGTAAAGATCCCATGCTTGACCTAAACCAATCATGCCTAGCGCTAAAGAAGCTTGCGATGGTGGTACGCCGCTAAATTGAATAAATCGTTTCCAGTTCAATATTTACTCCGTATTCGAATACTGCATGTGAAAAATCTTAGGGATCAAGATTTTACCCGGCGAATAGTATCAATCTAGTCGGTTGATTTGCAAACAGTATCCGTAATATTTCAATGGTTACTACTGAGCGTGAGGCTTCCATGGTTGAGTGTTAGTTGACGGACTGTTTGAAAAGTAAGTGTCCGGTTCTTAATGGATAAGGAATACAAGACGAAATAATGTATGCCTATGAGCTTGAAGTGTGATCGATATCACTAACTGTGCTTGTGTTTTTGCAGATTTGAACCATAGTTAATGGGTAAGGCAATCTGAACCACCGACTCGCAGGGAGGAACGCAAAGGGTCTTACGCACAATTTGGATGGATTCAATGTAACAAAAATTTAGCTCCTCGTAACAGTTCAAGTTGCATCTTTGATGACTTGATTCGCGAACTCACGATTGAGTAACGAGGGATAGGGCGCACTTAATTCGGTGCGCCTTTCGTCGTTTAGGCATTTTGAAACCGAGCCTTTCTCTATATAATCCCTTAATAACTTCTTATGTAAAGGTTCTTTCATGAACAATCGTGTTCCCACTAATATCATCACCGGATTCTTGGGCGTTGGTAAAACGACAGCCATACTCAACTTACTAAAGAACAAACCAGAAGAAGAAAATTGGGCGGTGCTGGTCAATGAATTTGGCGAAATAGGCATAGATGGTGCGATTTTGGCGGAAAATGGGGCGATGATTAAAGAAGTGCCCGGTGGCTGTATGTGTTGTACCGCAGGTGTTCCAATGTCGGTTGGGATCAATGCATTGTTAAGACGAAATCCTGATCGTTTGATCATCGAACCAACAGGGCTTGGACATCCTAAAAAAGTGGTGGCAACGCTCATTTCACCTCAGTACCAAAACTATGTTGATCTGAAAGCGACGATTGCACTCGTTGACCCGCGAAATTTGAGTATCGACAAATACATTGAAAATCAGAATTTCAATGATCAACTCGCGACAGCAGACGTTGTCATCGCCAATAAGATGGATCAATGTGATAGCAACGACTTAGACGTGTTCGAACGTTGGGTTGCACAGCAGAATCCAACTAAGGTCTTGAGTCAAACCGTCGTTCAAGGGCAGATCCCTTTGGAAACGCTCGATATCACGAGACGTGAAACTGATGCGTCTGCTCAGATTGAAGAGCATCACCATCATCATGCAGAGATGGAGCCTCAGTTTCAACTGCCACCAGGGCAAGCTTTTGTCAGAAAAGAAAACGCTGGTCAAGGCTATCACAGTTGTGGATGGCTTTTTGGCGCAGAGCACTCATTTGATTTTGACGAACTGTTTTCCATGTTTAGTGCATTGACAGCAGAACGCGTTAAAGCGGTGGTGAATACAAATCAAGGTTGCTTTGCTTTTAACATTGCTAATGGCGTGGTTTCTGTCAATGAGATATCGCTAGAGGGTTTCGAATCTAGAATTGAAGTCATTGATACCGAGCTAATGCCATGGGATCAACTCGAAACGGTTCTACTTAAAATTGCCGGCATGTAACGGTGTGGTACTCAGTGTTTGTATGTAAGGGGTTTTGTGTCTTTGTACCTATGAATCGTTAACTGTCAGAACAGTTCTGAGCGATTACAAGTTAAGTTGTTACTTGAATAATGATTGAAGAAAAGCGCTCATCGGATAATGTCTATCGTTTGAGCGCACAGTACCAGTGTACATTGCTAGGATGCAAAGCTAGCCTCTATTGACCGGCATTCGCTGACCAAAGAGCTAACGCTTATTTCGAAGGTAGCGCTTACGTCGCTCTTCTTTTTTCTTAATTTGTTGCTCTATTTTTTTCGCTGTTTCAATTTCGACTTCAACCAGCTCTTTGGTGATCATCTCTGGAAGCTCTAGAGTAATTTGCCCCAGTGTCCCATTGCGAAGTTCATGAAGAAGAATCTCAGAGGCTTTATGGAGGTCAACACGACCACCAGAGCGTAAAGCCCCTCGTTTGCGTCCAATCTCTTCCATCAGCTCAACATCCGACTCAGGCAATTCATCGATCATGTAGCGCTGCTTGAGCTTTTCTGGGTATTGTTTTGCAAGATATTCAACGGTGTAGAAAGCCACTTCGTCGTATTCCATTGCGGTGTCTTTTACCGCTCCCGTCGCAGCTAAGCGGAAACCACTGTGTGGGTTTTCTACTTTTGGCCATAAAACGCCAGGGGTGTCTGAAAGCACCACACCGTTTTGCAGGTTGATACGTTGCTGACGACGAGTAACTGCAGGCTGGTTGCCCGTGACCGCGATAGTTCGACCAGCGAGTGAATTGATGATGGTGGATTTACCGACATTTGGAATCCCCATGATCATGGTGCGAATATTCTTTCCGATTTCTTCTCGATGGGGAGCCAGTTTACGGCAGAGATCCATGACTTTATTTACTTCATGAGCCTGGGAAGTAGTAATAGCGATGGCTTTCACTCCTTGTTCTTTTTCAAGGTGATCTATCCATAATTGGGTAAGCTCCGGATCCGCTAAATCTCTTTTATTCAGTACTTTTATTACCGGCGTTTCGCCACGTAGCTTGGAAATGACCGGGTTCTCACTACTAAATGGTATACGAGCATCAAGTACTTCGATAATGACATCGACCTGAGGAATCGCTTCTTCAATCTCTTTAAGGGCTTTATGCATGTGCCCTGGAAACCATTGGATTGTGTTATTAACCATTTGAAAATAATGCCTTAAATAGTGTTGTTTTGACCGAGTGATTACCGACGTTCGGTCAACATTCATTAACTTAATCTTGCGCCATTGTACTTTTGCGCGCCTGTACTTTTGCGCAATTGTACTAAAGATTCACGCGGTTGTATTCAATGGATCCATTCATCGTAGACCTATGCGTTATTGTTTAGGCTAGTGTGAAGCTGTGTTTATGAGCTTGTGTTGATAAGTTTGCCCAAGAGGTTTTTGAATCATGTTCTAGAAGTGATACTGACAATAGCGTAGTGTGGTAGGAGTAATCGAAGCGAAATCATAAGAAATACAAAGGGTAATCATGTTTAAGGAAAAACAGTTGAAGAAGGGTATAGTGAAAATGGAACTGGGTATCTATGTGGTGGATGCATTTACCGACGTTCAATTTAAAGGAAATTCGGCGGCAGTGGTTCCATTAGAGCATTGGATAGATTCAGCGCAGATGCAAAGTATCGCGATTGAAAATAATCTCTCTGAAACTGCTTTTATCAAACAAACCTCAGATAACCATTATCAAATCCGTTGGTTCTCGCCAATAACCGAAATAGACTTTTGTGGCCATGCAACGCTGGCTGCTTCATTTGTACTGTTTAACTACCTCGGTTGTGAGGGCGAAATCACCTATGAAACATTGAGTGTTGGTGAGTTAATGGTGGTTCAGCGGTTGGACGGTGGTATTGAAATGAACTTCCCTAAGCAGCCTCTTCAGTCAGTTTCAGATATCCCAGAGCATTTACTAAAAGGATTATCAATAACGCCTCAGCAAGTATTAAAGAACAATCAAGCTTATGTCGCGGTATTGGCTTCTGAACAAGAAGTCAAAGAAGTCAGTTATGACAGTGAGCAGCTCAAGCGGTTGGCGCCTTTTGATGT
>NZ_JBNGCJ010000588.1:0-4944 GCF_049974785.1 Vibrio genomosp. F10 str. 9ZD137 | reverse complement strand
ATAACTGTGGCTTGGTTTGTTTTTCTGCCAGTGGTGGTGCTCGTATGCAAGAGGCATTGATGTCTCTAATGCAAATGGCAAAAACCAGTGCGGCGCTTGAGCGTTTATCTTCAAAAGGTTTACCGTTCATTTCCGTCATGACGGACCCAACGATGGGGGGTGTTTCTGCGAGCTTAGCTATGTTAGGAGACATCAATATCGGCGAACCAAAAGCTCTAATCGGGTTTGCTGGACGCCGTGTTATCGAACAAACAGTTCGTGAAGACCTACCTGAAGGCTTTCAACGCAGTGAGTTTTTGTTAGAGCACGGTGCTATTGATATGATTGTTGATCGCCGAGAAATGCGTCAACGAGTTGGTAGCCTAGTGGCTAAACTGACGAACCGTACGTCTCCATTGGTGGTTTCTGTTAACGATTCTCCAAACGAAGCAGCATATCAAGTACCAGAATCCGCTGAAAAAGGGTAAAGTAGCTACTAACAATAAACCACCGTTATTTGGTTATAGTTAGATGACTCAAAATCCAATTCCTCAAGCCACATCTCCCTTAACGGTGTGGCTTGATTATTTGTCCAACATTCATAGCTCTGCGATAGATTTAGGCCTTGACCGTGTTCAAGCGGTGGCTAAAACAGCAGAACTGACAAAACCCGCCCCAACAGTGATTACCGTTGCTGGAACCAATGGCAAAGGGTCAACCTGTGCATTGATGGAATCCATTCTTTTGGATGCCGGATACAGCGTTGGTGTTTACAGCTCTCCTCATTTAATTCGCTACAACGAACGCGTACGTATTAATGGCGTTGATCTTAGTGATGAAAAACACTGCTTGGCTTTCGATTTTATCGAGAAAGTACGTGGTGAGACTAGCCTTAGTTTCTTTGAATATGGGACCTTGGCGGCGTTGCGTGCGTTTCAAACCGAACACGTAGATATTGTGCTACTTGAAGTGGGGTTAGGTGGGCGACTTGATGCGACCAATGTCGTGGATCACGACGTCTCTGTGATTACCAGCTTAGCTGTCGATCATGTCGATTGGCTTGGTGATGATATTAATGTCATTGGCTTTGAAAAAGCGGGGATTTACAGAACTAACCGTCCTGCTATTTGTGGTCAGCCTAAAGCACCCGCGACAGTCGCAGCTCATGCCGACGATATTGGTGCTGATTTTTATCAAGTAGGCATTCAGTACACCTATCAAAAAGAAACCGATAAGACCTGGGGCTGGAAAAGTGGCACCTTCGAGCTCGACTCACTGCCGATACCTCTATTACCTTTACCTAATGCAGCAACGGCTTTGATGGCACTTGCCGTGGCTAATCTCGAACTGACAGATATCAATATTGTGAATGGATTGAAGTCGGCACAGCTTCCTGGTCGTATGCAGGTTATCTCCACCGAGCCAACGATCGTGCTCGATGTCGCGCACAATCCGCATTCGGCTAAATACTTAGTTGCATCACTTCAAGAGAAGTATCCAAACAAGAACATACATGCTGTCGTGGCAATGCTTCATGACAAAGACATTGAATCGACGCTAGACGAGTTAACCTCAGTTGTGACTTGCTGGTATCCAGCTTCTCTTCACGGCCCTAGAGCGGCTTCTGTCGAAGAATTAAGTATCCATTTGCCAAGTTATCAAGGGAAATATTC
Organism: Vibrio genomosp. F10 str. 9ZD137; assembly: GCF_049974785.1. Classification (NCBI taxonomy): domain Bacteria; kingdom Pseudomonadati; phylum Pseudomonadota; class Gammaproteobacteria; order Vibrionales; family Vibrionaceae; genus Vibrio; species Vibrio genomosp. F10. Next base: position 3,292 of record NZ_JBNGCJ010000588.1, on the reverse strand, counting down.
TAACCCCGTAGAGGCATTTAATAGCGCATTGACACAGGCGAACAAGCAAGATGTCATTATCGTCGTTGGCTCATTTCATACGGTTGGTGAAGTCTTAGAGCACTGGCGAGATAAAGGAGAATAAATGGCCAGTAAATTCCATAGCCGCTTAGTCGGCACGGTTATCTTGGTTGCAGTGGGAATTATCGTACTGCCAGACCTACTCGATGGTAAAAAGGAGCACTATAAAGATGAAATCGCGAGTATTCCTATAAAACCAGAGCTTGAAAGTGAAATGGAAGTGTTTGAGCTTCTCGATCCAGTTGAAGATCAGATTATGCTACCTGAGTCGCCTGTAGAAATCACCGTCGGCGACACAACAAGTGATAGAGAAGCTGCAGACACAATCCAACCGTTACCCACGAAGGTAAATTCTGTAGATGAAAAAAATGACTATGTAGACAGTGCGTGGATTATTCAGTTAATGGCATTGAAAAATGCAGATAACGCAGAAACTTTAGTCAAGGATCTACGGAAAAGAGGCTATCAGGCGCATACAAAGAACGAGAATGGCTTCACTCGCGTCATTATTGGTCCTGATGTGTCAAAAAGTAAACTTGAGCAACAACTGGTTGAACTAAACAAAATTACTGGTTCAAACGGTCAATTGCTCAAATTTAAACCACTAAATCCATAAGAAAACGTTTGCGTCAGCATTTTTTCTGTTAAAATGCGCGCCAACTTAAGATGCAGAAAACATGAATTGGTTAGATATTGTCATTTTAGGGGTGATCGGGCTATCCGCTTTGATCAGTTTAGTTCGAGGTTTTGCTAAAGAAGCTTTGTCATTGGTTATTTGGTGTGGCGCATTCTTTATTGCCAGCCAGTATTACGCAAAATTGGCGGTTTATTTCACCAATATTGAAGATGACATGTTTCGCAATGGAACCGCGATTGCAGTGCTGTTTATCGCTACGCTCATTGTTGGCGCATTAGTGAATTACGTTATTGCTCAGCTTGTCGAAAAGACAGGACTATCGGGCACCGATCGAATCTTAGGGATTGTTTTCGGAGCGTTAAGAGGGGTACTGATCGTCTCGGCAGCACTGTTTTTTATGGATGCTTTCACAGCACTTCCAAGTTCTGAGTGGTGGAAAAGTTCGCAATTGGTACCTGAGTTTAGTCGTATCATCGCGCCATTTTTCGAGCACTTACAAGCAACATCAACTTTTTTATCTGGCGCACTATAGCGCCAGCAATTGTCGATAATCGAGGGTTAGGCCATGTGTGGTATTGTTGGAATCGTGGGCGCAACGCCTGTAAACCAGTCTATTTATGATGCATTGACTGTGTTGCAGCATCGTGGCCAAGATGCTGCGGGTATTTGTACCATAGAAAGCAATCGTTTCCGTCTGCGTAAGGCAAACGGTTTGGTGAAAGACGTCTTTGAAGCAAAACACATGCAACGCCTACAGGGTGATGTGGGTATCGGTCATGTTCGTTACCCTACAGCAGGCAGCTCTAGTGCGTCCGAAGCGCAGCCATTTTATGTTAACTCTCCATTTGGTATTACTTTAGCTCATAACGGTAACTTGACTAACGCTCACAAAATTCGTGAAAAATTAGCGGAGAAAGATCGCCGTCATATCAACACTACGTCAGATTCGGAAGTGTTGCTAAACGTGTTAGCACATGAAATTGATATGGTTAAAGGGAATGTAACCTCTGAAGATGTCTTTCGTGCTGTGACTAATGTACATCGCACTATTCGTGGCGCATACGCTGTTGTCGCGATGATTATTGGCCACGGTATGATTGCATTTAGAGACCCAAACGGGATTCGCCCATTATGTTTAGGTAAGCGTGAAATCGATGGTAGCACCGAATATATGGTCGCATCAGAATCTGTCGCTTTAGATGCGGTTGGCTTTGATTTTGTACGGGATGTGGCACCAGGCGAAGCGCTTTACGCAACGTTTGATGGGCAGTTATTTACACAGCAATGTGCAGATAACCCTGTTTTAAACCCTTGCTTATTTGAGTATGTCTACTTTTCTCGACCAGATTCATTCATAGACAAAATTTCCGTTTACAGCGCTCGTGTTGAAATGGGTAAAAAACTGGGTGAACGTATTAAAGATGAATACGGTCATCTTGATATTGATGTGGTTATCCCTATCCCAGAGACATCGTGTGACATCGCATTGCAAATTGCCCAAGCGATTGACATTCCATACCGTCAAGGCTTCGTTAAGAACCGTTACGTAGGTCGAACGTTTATCATGCCGGGTCAGCAGCAGCGTAAGAAATCAGTTCGCCGTAAGCTCAATGCAATTCGCTCTGAATTCAAGGATAAGAACGTACTGCTAGTAGACGATTCGATAGTTCGTGGAACCACCTCAGAACAGATTATTGAAATGGCGAGAGATTCAGGCGCGAAGAAAGTGTTCATGGTTTCAGCAGCTCCAGAAATTCGTTTTCCTAACGTGTATGGGATTGATATGCCAAGTGCGAACGAGCTGATTGCGCATGGTCGTGACAACGATGCGATCTGTAAACAGATTGGCGCGGATGAACTGATATTCCAAACGATTGACGATCTTGTTGAAGCCGTTGGTCTTGGTAATACAGACATCGCACGTTTTGAGGCGTCGGTATTCAGTGGTGAATACGTCACGGGTGATATTAATCAAGAATATCTAGAGTACGTAGAATCGTTACGTGGTGATGATGCTAAAGCTGAGTCTGAGGCCGAGCTAGTTAACCTTGATTTGCACAATGAAGGGGCGTAACGAAAAGAGATTATTCTTTATCGTTGTCTAAAATAGAGACTAAAAAGGCTTCCAGTTGGAAGCCTTTTTTATTCGGCGCTTTTTAATCGAGAAATTGACGGAAACAAACGCTTGTTAAATACAGCTTGAGTTAGCTCGTAGGCGATTTTACAAACTGGCTTAGCATAAACATACAAGTAGCACTGATGACAACCGATGGTCCTGCAGGAGTGTCAAAGTGCCATGATAAATACAACCCGCCACACACAGAAAGAGCACCGATAATCGAAGCGAAAATGGCCATTTGTTCAGGTGTTTGAGCCAGTTTTCGAGCGGTCGCTGCCGGGATAATTAACAGTGACGTCATGATCAGTGCACCGACAAATTTCATTCCTACGGCGATCACCAGCCCTACCATGAGCATGAGGATCAGTCGCATCAAGTCGATGTTGATACCGTCGACAGCCGCTAAGTCTTCATTGATTGTCGCGGAAAGCAATGGTCGCCAGAAAATGAACAGTGTTATGGCTACGACCGCAACA